>NCJP01000165.1 GCA_002278985.1 Erythrobacter sp. 34-65-8 | reverse complement strand
GCCGATTCCGGTCACTTCGAACCGGCTGTGACAGGCGGGGACCGACCGAACGGCAGCAGAGGCAAGGCTGCCGCCGGCCTCCTCCCACGTCAGTTTGGCTTCGCCCGCGCGAGCCAGCGCCTGCTCCAGCGCGGCTTCGATTTCCAGAAGCCGCTGCCATGGCGGCTGCGACGGCGGGAACGCGGCGGCAAGATCGCGCGCCTCCAGCCGCTTCAGCGTAGCGCCAACCGGCACGTTGCTGCGAGCTGCCGGGGATCCAGCCGCCACTGCCTGCACCGCTACGTCCCCCGCAAGGCCAAGCGCGGCGCGGGCAGCGGGCGGATCGGGGTAGGTAGCGGCGTCGTGAAGCAGGAGCCCGGTCGCCGGCACCGTGCGGGTGCAGAACGGTGCGTTGCCCGTCACCAGCCGCCACCCGGCGTGAAACAGCGCCTGATCGCGCTGCTGGAGAAACAGATAGGGTGAAGCTTGCCCGGCGCGGGCCAGTGGCGGGCTGGCCAAGACAAGCATCGCGCCCGCGATGATCGCGAGCAGCGCGCGCATCTCAGGTGCCCTTTGCCTGATCGATCGCCCGCTGCAGCGATTCCGGGCCGACCGCGCCGACCAGGGTCTGCCCGCCTGCCACCCAGCTGGGCGTGCCGGTGAAGCCGAGCTGATCTGCCAGGGCACGGTTCTGGGCGATCTCCACATCGACCTCAGGCGAGACCGCATAGGCCCGGGCCGCTGCCAGATCGAGCCCGGCCGAGCGTGCCGCCGCTTCCACCCGCGCGGGATTGGGCGGACCCTGGATGAACATGGCGTTGTGGAAGGCGGTGTATTTGCCCTGCTTCGCCGCTGCCAGCGCCATCCGGGCGGCTTCCTCGCTGCCCTGGAAGATCGGCCATTCGCGGATCACCACCTTGAGCTGCGGATTGGCGGCAATCAGCTGCTCGACGTGCGGCAGGCTGGTCCGGCAATAGGTGCAGCCATAGTCGGTGAACTCGACCAGCGTGACCGTGCCCTGCGGATTGCCCAGCACCGCACCGGGGAAAGCGCGGGTGACATCGTCGCCCACGTCAGCGAGCCGCTTGGCCGACTGCTGCTGCTCGAACGCCTCGGCCATTTCAGGCAGGATATCGGGGTTGGCGACAAGGTACTGGCGCACCTGGCTATCTCCCAGGCCGCTCAGCGACCACAGGGCCGCCCCGCCGAAGCCGGACAGGAGCGCGACCAGCGCGGTGAGAAACAGGGTGCGTGCCATGTGTCCGGGGCTAGCGGCGGTCGCGCTGCTGTTCAAGCGCAGCGCGGGCCTGGAGCGAAATGTCCTGCGCCCGGATCCAGTCGGGGGTGCCCCGGGGCAGGCCTGCCTCGGCCGCCTGGGCACTGCGCAGCGCAAGGGTATACTGCCGGCTCATCACCTGCTGTTCGGCGCTGGCGAGCCGCGCCCGGGGAATGTCGCCCCGTGCGGCAAACACCACGCCCAGCTGGTACCAGGCAAACGGGTTGTAGCGATCACGCGAAACCGCCGCCCGCAAGACCTGCTCGGCCTCCGGGTGATGGCTCGAATCCTCGGTCGCCAGCAAGGCATGCCCGAACATGGACGCGATCAGCGGCTGGTGGGAAGACAGCTCGGTCGCGCGGCGCAGGGGAGCGATAGCCTCAGCCGGGCGGCCCGATTCGAGCAGGACCTGGCCCTTGAGTTCGAGGAAATAGGGATCGTCCGGATCGGTTGCCAGCAGGCTCTCGACCTCCACCAGCGCCCTGTCCATCAGGGCCTCCTTGTGCCAGGCATAGGCCCGGGCATAGCGCGCCGGCACATCCTGGCGCTGTTCGGGAAAGGCCTGGAGCACGCGCTGCGGTTCCGCCTGATAGCCGTAGAGCTTGGCCTTGATCCGCTCGAACCGGCGCTGGAGCACCGGATCGTCAGGCGCTGTCCAGGCCGGGTCTCTTTCGTAGACATCACGCAGGGTGGAAAGCCGGTCACCGGTCAGCGGGTGGGTGCGGACGAAGGCCTGCTCGTCATCCTGGCTCACGCCGTAGCGGAATTCCTGATTCTGCAGCTTCTTGAAGAAGGCCAGCGAGCCGCGCCCGGAAATCCCGGCAAGGGAAAGATATTCCGCCCCGGCCGCGTCGGCAGAGGATTCCTGCACCCGCGTGAAGGCGAGGAATTTGCCCATTGCTGCACGCTGCCCGGCCATGATCGCGCCGATCGCTGCGTCACCCGCCCCGGCCAGCGCGGCGCCGACGCCGATCAGCAGGGACAGGATCGAAATCCCGGTCGCGTTGCTGGCACCTTCGTCATAGCGGATGATGTGCCCACCGGTGATGTGGCCCAGTTCGTGGGCGATCACGCCCTGCACCTCGTTGGCGGTGTCTGCTGCCTCAATCAGGCCGGTGTGAATGTAGATCGCCTGGCCGCCCGCCACGAAAGCGTTGATCGAACGGTCGTTGATCAGGACGATGTCGACATTACCCGGGGCGAGGCCGGCGGCCTCGACCAGCGGAGCGGCCATGTCCTGCAGCAGCGCCTCGGTCTCCGCGTCGCGCAGGATCGATTGCGCCTGTGCCGGGGTCGCCACCAGCGAAAACGCAGCGAGAATGGCAAGACAGCGGGCGAACAGGAGGGCGGGGAGGCGCATTGCGGCAGGCTAGCGCATTTCTGCCTGAACCGGAACTGAAGCCTCATGCAGGGTGCCGAGGAAACCGAGCGCGGCATCGCGCACCCGCGTGTCTCTGGCAAAGGGGCGGGCCAGCTTGAGCACGGGCCCGGCGTGATCGACCTGAGGCAGGATAACCAGTTCCGCCCGCGCCCCGGCGTCGGTCAGGGCCTTGGCCAGCGCGCGGCTGTTGCGCGGTTTCACCGTGGTGTCTGCATCGCCGGTCAGCAGCAGCATCGGCGGGGCATCGCCGCGCACGAAGGTGATAGGCTGCGTCGCCGCCGGATCGCGCACGTGGCCAAACGCATTGCGGGCAGAATCGCTGGTGAAGGGATGGAAATCGTAGGGACCGGCGAGGCCGACGACGGCCTTGACGAAGCCATCGGGCAGGCCCTGCTGGCCCAGCCACTGCCGCTCGAGCCCCAGCATCGTTGCGGTATGCGCGCCGGCGGAATGACCCATCAGGATCACCTGCCGGGGATCGCCGCCGAAGCGGGCAATCTCAGCGTTGGTCCAGGCCAGTGCTGCCGCGCCGTCCTCCAGCATGCGGGGGTAGATGCCCTCGGGCCCAAGGCGATAGCCGGGCAGGACCACGACATAGCCGGCGCGGGCGAAGGTGCGGCCAACGAAGCGGTAGTCTTCCGGCCTGCCCGAATGCCAGCCGCCGCCGTGGAAAAACACGATCACCGGGTGCGGCCCCGGTGTGTTGGGAGCAATGATGTCGAGCCTTTGCGCAGGATCATCGCCGAAAGCGACGCCGCTGGCCGCAACGGCGGTTCCTTGCGTGGTGCCGATCGTGCGATCCGCCCATTCGAGCAGGCCGACCGCACCGGTGGCGTGGGCATATCGCCATGCGCCAAGCAGAGCCACGACCAGAACGAGCACGATGGTAGCGGTCCAGCCGATCCAGCCCATGCGCCGTGTTCCTCTGCCGAAAGCCATACCGGCTTCCCTCTAGCGGGCAGCAAGGAGGGGTGCCATGCTTTTCGACGGCACCGGATGGATCGCTGTTCAGGGGTGAATGATCAGCCGAGCAGGCGGCGCGCGGCCCGCTCCACCAGCGACACGTCGTCCGGTACTTCGCCGAGCACGACAATCTCGCCACTTTCGAGCCGGCGGATCATCACCAGGCCGAATTCACTGCCCTCCGGGGCGATGTCGCCGAAGCCACGTGGCTCCATCTCGCGCAACTTGCGGGCCAGTGCTTCGCGGGGGCCGTCGGCGGCCTCGGCTGGTTTGCCTGCTTCCTCGCGGCGGAGGCGGCGCTCGGCCTGGACCACCCCCTTGAGGCCGCCTTCGGCCTGGCGCAGAAAGCGCGTCAACCCGCCCCGCTCGATCCCGCTGCGATGCGCATGGGACAGCACGGCCGCATATTCGGTCAGGCGGGTCTTGTCGTAATCGGCACCGAACACCAGCTTGACGACTGGCGTCATCGGCGCGCGGTCCTGCACGGTCAGGCCGTTTTCGGCGACCAGATCG
>NCJP01000164.1 GCA_002278985.1 Erythrobacter sp. 34-65-8 | reverse complement strand
TTTGCACGCCGAACGGCAGCATCAGAAAGGCGCACATCACCCATACGAGGAAGTAGATCGCCAGTATCGAAGTCCAGCCCATTTGATCAGTCCCTTGCCAGCATGACCATGACTTGCGGCTTTTTACCCGACCAGCGTTGCGCCGCACGCCGCGCCGCAAGCCGGGCAGCCTCGATCACTTCCGCCGGATCGGCAGCCGCCTTGCCTTTGAGATTTCTAACAGCAGTGGCCACGTCGGCTTCCGCTTCGGTGACGAAATCACCGTAATCCTCCACCAGCGGCAAGCCGAGTGCACTGACCTGTGCCTGCCCCCCGCCATCGAGGGACACCATCACGACCCCGTTATGGGCCAGCCTACGGCGCATCACGATGGCCTCGCCGTTGGCCGGCACGATCATGTCACCGTCCAGCACGAGGCGCCCGGATTCGACCCGGGCAATCCGCTCAGGCTTTCCGGGGGCGAGCCGGACAATATCACCATTCTTCTGGACGACATTGTGGGGAATCCCGTGCGCCCGCCCAACTCGCGCCTGTTCCTGCATGTGGCGCATCTCGCCATGGACCGGCACGAGGATCTCGGGCCTGAGCCAACCGTAAAGCGCTTCAAGCTCGGGGCGTCCGGGATGGCCCGAAACGTGGATGGCCGACTGGCGATCTGTCACCATGACAATGCCGCGCTCGGCAAGCTGGTTCTGGATCCGGCCAATCGCCAGCTCATTTCCGGGTATCTGGCGGCTTGAGAACAAGACAACGTCACCTGCCACCAGATCGATCTGATGGCTGCTGTCGGCGATGCGGGCCAGGGCCGCACGCGGCTCTCCCTGCCCGCCAGTTGCCAGGATCAGCACTTCCCCGCGTGGCAGACCCATGGCCGTATCAAAATCGACCGTCTCGGGAAAATCGGCCAGATAGCCGTTGTCCTGCGCCACTTCGATGATGCGATCGAGCGAGCGCCCGGCAACGCAGAGCTGTCGCCCGGTTTCCCGCGCAACTTCACCGAGGGTCTGGAGACGGGCGACGTTCGAGGCAAAGGTCGTCACCAGCACACGCCGCCCCGTGTGGAGGCGCACCTCGTCCATCAGCGCCTGATAAACGGCTCCCTCCGAACCGCTGGCTTCGGGGTTGAAGACATTGGTGGAATCGCACACCAGCGCCAGCACGCCCTCGTCACCAATCGCGACGAGTTCCTCTTCGGTCGCCGGCACGCCGACAATCGGATCTTCGTCCAGCTTCCAGTCACCGGTGTGGAACACCCGGCCATAGGGGGTGTCGATTACCAGGGCGTTGCCCTCGGCAATCGAGTGCGCCAACGGGATATAGCGGACGGTGAAATCGCCGAGGCGAATGGTGCCGTGATCATCCTCGATCACATGCAGTTTGACCCGCCCGGCCAACCCGGCCTCTGCCAGCTTGCGCTTGACCAGATCGGCCGTGAAGGGGGTGGCGTAGAGTGGCACGCCAAGCTCTTCCGCGAAGTAGGGCACCGCCCCGATGTGGTCCTCGTGGGCATGGGTCAGCACAATCCCCAGCAGGTCTTTCCGCCGGTCCTCGATGAAAGCCAGGTCAGCAAAGACCAGTTCGGTGCCGGGATATTCGTTGGCACCGAATGTCATGCCAAGATCCACCATCAACCACTTGCCGTTGCAGCCATAGAGATTGACGTTCATCCCGATCTCGGCGCTGCCGCCCAGTGCGAGGAACAGCAGTTCTTTTTCGGGGGTGAAATCCTTTTTCATCGGGCGGCCCGCTCAGCAAGGATTGCGAGCCCGTCCAGTGTCAGGTCGGCATCAACGGCGCCGAACATCCGGGTGTGCTTGTCAAACAGGATCGCCAGCCCACCGGTGGCAATGACCATTGCAGGGCGGCCAATCTGCTGGCGCATGCGCTCGATCAGCCCCTCCATCATGGCGATATAGCCCCAGAATACGCCGATCAACATCTGGTCCTCGGTGTTGCGCCCCATCACGCTGTCGCTCTCGGGCGAGCGGATGGCGATGCGCGGAAGTTTGGCCGTATTGCCGACCAACGCGTCGAGCGACAGGTTGATCCCCGGCGCGATGATCCCGCCCTTGTATGCGCCGTTGAAATCGACCGCATCGAAGGTCGTTGCCGTGCCGAAGTCGACCACGATCTTGTCACCGGGATACTTTTCATGCGCTGCAATGGTGTTGAGCGCACGGTCCGCCCCAAGTGAGCGGGGTTCGTCCACATCGATCAGGAAACCCCATTCAGCGGCTCCCTCGCCTGCAATCAGCGGCGTGATGGAGAAATACTTCTCGGCCAGAACGGTAAGGTTATGGATCGCTCGCGGCACCACCGATCCGATGATGATCTGCGTCACATCGGTCCGTGCAAATCCCTCGATCTGGAGCAGTTGCAGAAGCCAGACCGCATACTCGTCTCCAGTGCGCCTCGGGTCGGTCGCAATCCGCCAGCGCGCCTTGATCTCGCGCCCCCCTTTGCCATCCATGGCGTACAGGGCGAAAACCACATTCGTGTTCCCGACATCGGCGGCAAGCAGCATTATTCAGGTTCCTTGGTCTGCGATCATGACATCGCCAGCGTGGATGGGACGGGTGGCACCATTGGGCAGAAGGAGCAAGAGCGAGCCGTCCTCCGCCAGCCCTGCAACCTTGCCATCCACCGCAACTGCGGTTCCGTCGTGAACTTTGAGCGGTGTGCCTTTGGGCAGTCCTGCAGCCTGCCATCGCCGCAACACGGGCTTCAGACCATAGGTGCGCCATCGCTCCAGTTCCCGAGCGAACATGCCTGCCAGCGAGCCAGCGAACAGATTGCGGTCAGGAGCCGGCCCGAACGCGGCGAACGACAGCGTCTCGCGATCCGGCAGGTCCGGAGCCTCTGCCAGATTGACACCTATACCGACGACGACCGCATCCCCCTGCCCTTCCAGCAGGATACCGGCAAGCTTGGCCTTCATGTAAAGCAGATCGTTGGGCCACTTGAGGTGCAGACGACTGGCGTCAGGCACGAGCGGCACGGTTGCTTCGTGCAATGCCAGGCCTGCGAGCAAGGCGAGCGTCGGCGCAGCCGGATCGCCCGGAAGGCGATGGACCGCGGTCGAACCCATGAAATTACCCAGGCCACAGTTCCATCGCCGCCCCTGGCGGCCCCTGCCAGCAGTCTGCCGATCGGCAACCAGCCACTGGCCTTCGGCAATGCGCTCACCTGCCTTCAGTCTTTCAAGCAGGTCGCTGTTGGTCGATCCGGTTTCGGCGATGTACTCAATCAAACCGGCAGCCTCGGGTGCGCAGAAGCATCAAGGTAGCAGGAACAACGCACTGGCTGCCTTGTCGGCCAGATCGCCAAGGGAACGATTGAGAAGGTAACCGAGCGGCGAAACGATCACGGTCGTGATGATCAGCACAGCCCAGTGCGCCCTGGTGCTATCGGCAACCGTCGCGTCGGAGGGAGCGTCGAAGAACATGACTTTGACGAACTTGATATAGTAGAATGCACCGATCACGCTTGCTGCCACCCCGATGGCGGCCAGCAGGACCAGGTCTGCCTCGATTGCCGCCTGGAACACCACGAACTTGCCCCAGAAGCCGAACAGGGGCGGAATTCCGGCCAGGCTGAACATCATGGCGAGCAGGCACCACGCCAGCGCCGGGCGCTTTGCCGAGAGGCCTGCAATGTCGTCAAAGGTTTCAAGCGCGCGGCCATCGTTGTCATAGAGCATCATCAGCGCGACGAAGCTGCCCAGTGTCATTGCGACATAGATTGCAAGATAGACGAACATCGCGCTGGCACCCGCTGCATTGGCGGCAGCAAGGCCAATCAGGATGAAGCCGACGTTGTTGATCGAGGAATAGGCCAGCAACCGCTTCAGGTTGTTCTGCCCGATGGCACCAAGTGCGCCCACCACGATTGAGGCAAGAGCGGCAAAGATGACGACCTGCCGCCACGCATCGACCTGGCTACCAAAGGCGTCCATTGCCACGCGAGCGGTCAGCGCCACAGCCGCCACCTTGGGGGCGGTAGCAAAGAAGGTCGTGACCGGGGTGGGCGCGCCTTCGTAAACGTCCGGCGTCCACATATGGAAGGGCACGGCCGAGATCTTGAAAGCGAGGCCCGCCAGCACAAAGATCACGCCAAACAGCATGCCGTTCGACATCT
>NCJP01000163.1 GCA_002278985.1 Erythrobacter sp. 34-65-8 | reverse complement strand
CACCCTGTCCGCCATCAACCATCCCCTGTGGTAATACCTAGTTGAATTTTAAGGCTTCGTCAGCGGTTCATTAACCAATTGCGGTTACTACGCTGCACATGACAAACGCTGCACTTCGCTTCGCCGCCCTTCTGGGTTCCGCATCGGCCATCGTCCTTGCCTCGCCGGCACTGGCTGCAGGTGTGCCTGCGGGCACTTTGATCGAGAACACCGCCAGCGCGACCTATTCCACGGGCGGGCCGAGCCAGACGATCGATTCAAACACGGTGACCTTCCAGGTTGCCGAATTGCTGGATGTGGCCGTTGCATCCCAGGATGCTGGCGCCCTTCCCGTTGCTTCCTCATCCGTCCTGACTTTCTCGGTGACCAACTCGGGCAACGGCACGGAGCCTTTCGTGCTCACTGCTGATCCGGCGATTGCCGGCAACGACTTCGACGTGACCATCGACAGCCTCGCAATCGATACCAACGGTAACGGCGTTTACGATGCCGGAATCGACACATTGCTCGCCAATGGCGGCACCTCGGCCAATCTTGACCCTGACCAGTCGATCACTGTGTTCGTTCTGTTCAGCAGCCCAAGCGGAATTACTGACGGTGATACCAGCCAGGTCCGCCTGCTTGCCGAAGCCGAGACAGGCACTGGCACGCCCGGGACGACCTTCGCAGGAGCGGGAGACAGCGGCGTTGATGCCGTTGTCGGCAGCACGGGCGCCGATGACGACGATCTTGGCTCGCTTATTGCCAGCGTCGCCACCGTGTCGCTCGTCAAAAGCGCGGCAATCGTCGATCCGTTCGGCGGCAACCAGCCTGTGCCCGGTGCTATCGTAACCTTTACCATTACCGCCACCGTGGCAGGTACCGGCTCAGTCAGCGACCTGCTGGTGACCGACGTCATTCCGGCATCGACCAGCTACGCGACCGGCACTCTCGAACTCGACAGCGCCGCCCTGACTGACGCCGCCGACGCGGACATCGGGGAGGCTTCGGCTGCCGGCATCGCTGTTGACCTCGGCACTGTTGCAGCCGGCACCACCCATACCGTGACCTTCCAGGTCGCGATCGACTGATCGGGAAACGAACGATGCTAAACCGGATATTTGTGGCGCTTTCCATAGTGCTGGTAATGCAGCTCGCGGTGCCGATGGCCCATGCGCAGCAGCCAGGTGCGGTCGAACTGAGCGGCCAGGTCAAGGTGGCGCGGACGGTCGAGGAAAACGGCGTCCAACGGACCGTGCTGGAGGACCCGCGTCAGGTGATCCCCGGCGACCGGGTGGTGTTCACCACCAATTATCGCAACACGTCGGCTGAGCTGGTCGAGGACTTCGTGGTCACGAACCCCGTCCCCGGCGCAGTGGCATTGTCGGAAGACGGTGACTTCGACGTGTCCGTCGACGGAGCGAAAACGTTCGGGCGCCTCGCCTATCTTTCGGTGACGCTGGAGGATGGTGCAAGTCGACCAGCCGAGCTGGCAGACGTCACCCATGTCCGGTGGACTTTGGCCCGGCTTGAGCCCGGCGCGAGTGGCGCTGTGACCTACACGGCAACGGTTCGCTGACTACCACCAACTTCAACTTCTTAACGCCGAGGCGCAGGCGCAACAGGCGCAGCAGCCGCTCCGGTCGGCGTCGCCGCCGGGACATCGATCGAGAACACCGTCTTCGTCGATTACCGGGTAAACGGGGTCGATCAGACCCAGGCAACCGCCACGGACGAATTCGTGGTTGACCGCAAGCTCAACGTCACAGTCACATGGCAGGATTCCGCCGCCGTTTCGGTGGCACCGGGTCAGACCGACGTGGTCACCACCTTCCTGGTCACCAACCTGTCGAACGATACGGTCGATTTCCTGCTCGCAGCAGAGCAAGTGACGTCGGATGATTTCGATCCCACCAATGTGCGGATCTATGTCGAGACCGACGGCGTCGCAGGATTCAGCGCGGGAGACACCCTGGCGAGTTCGCTGGCTGACCTCGCCTCAGGCGACGCCGCTACCGTCTATGTCGTTTCGGACATGATTGTGACCGTTGGCCCGCCTGCTGTATTGCCGACCGACAGCCAGACAACCAGCGTGATCCTTTCCGCACAGTTTGCCAATGGCGTCACCCAGATCGACGGCTTTGCCGGTTCGGGCGGCACGGCGATCACCGCAGACGATTCTGCGGACGTGGACGACCCCATGGCGGTCCAGGATACCTTCGCCGACGCAGCGGGCGATGCAACTGGCGACGTTGCCACGGACGGCATCCATTCGGATACCGGCAGCTGGATCATTGCCGGCGCCAATCTGACCGCATCCAAGGTCAGCGCAGTGGTCGAAGATCCGGTCAACGGGACCACCAACCCCAAGGCCATTCCGGGCGCAACGGTGGAATACTGCATCGTGGTTGCCAATACGGGCGGTGCTGCCACGGCGACCGACATTCTCGTCAGTGACCCCGTTCCGGCAGGCCTCACACAGACGGGCGCGGTCAACATCACCGGTCCGGTTGCGCTGGCAAGCAATGCCTGCACGGCAACCGTCACTGGCAGCGGCACGTTTGCAGCCGGCGAGGTTACCGGCACGTTGCCTGATCTGACGGGCGGCCAGCACGCGGCCCTCGTCTTCCGCGCGACGGTCGACTGAGAACAGGTTCCGGCCGGCGCTCCGGCGCCGGCCATGCCACTATGGTTCGCTTGAAGTCTTTCCGTGAGCTGGCAGCGGCATTGCTTATCATGCTGCTGCTCGGCCTCACCCCGGCCCAGGCCCAGACCATCACCAACACCGCCCGGGCCACCTGGTCCGAAGGCGGCGCTTCGCGTGCCGGAGGCTCCAACACGGTGAGCATCCCGGTTGTCCAGGCACCGATCAGCCTCCAGACCTACCACCCGTTGGCAAGCAGCAGCAGTTCACTGACGGTTGCGCCGTCACTGTGCAATGGCACCCCCCTGCCCATCCTGCCCGGTGACGGTTCGTCCGGCGGCGCAGTCTCGGTAGAGGCAACGCAGCAGTTGCGGGCGGGTGAAGTCCTCATCGTGCGGTTCGATGCGGCCATTGCCAACCGCGATCCGGCCGCAGTTGACCAGGTTTCCGTGATCATTACGACAACCCGGGGCGACCGCGAAGTCCTCAGCGTTTTCGAAACGGGTGTAAATTCGGGCGTCTTCACCGGTGCGATCCGGACGCGGTCCATTCCGCCCGGCTTCCAGCAGGGCGATTGCATCCTGAGCGTGGTAAACGGTGAACCGATCACGATTTCCGTGGCACATGACGAGAACTCCGCACCGGTCAGCACAACGGTTGTATCTGTTCTGGCTGACCCGTTCGGCTTCGTTTTCGACAGCGAAGACGGCTCGCTCGTGTCCGGTGCGCGCGTTTCGCTGGTGGACGCTGCCACCGGCGCTCCGGCACAGGTTTTTGCCGAAGATGGGCTGACGCCCTGGCCCTCGACAGTCTTTTCCGGCCAGCCGATCACCGATGGCTCAGGCACGGTGCATCCGATGTCGCCCGGCGAGTACCGGTTCCCGCTGGCTCCATTCGGCAACTATCGGGTGATAGTGGAGCCCCCAGCCCCGTATTCCGCGCCGTCCGTGGCGACGCGGGCGGAACTCGCCACCCTTTCCCGGCCGGACGGTTCCGCCTTTGTCATCTCCGATTCCTCATACGGCGCTCCCTTCCCCCTGCTGACGATCGAACCTGTGCGCATCGACATCCCGGTTGATCGCCCGGGGGTTGCAGTCAGCCTCAGCAAGTCCGCCTCGCGCACACGCGCGCAGCCGGGGGACGCAGTGTTCTACACTGTCACGGTGCGCAATGCCGACAGCCAGCGGGCCAAGCGGAACATCACCCTGACCGATACCCCTTCCCCATGGCTTCGCCTGCGCCCGGACTCGATCCGGATCGACGGTGCTGACGCCGGCAACGCGGTCACCATCAGCCCCGATGGACGCCAGATGACCTTCGCAATCCCTGCGATTGCACCGGGCGCTTCAACCCGGCTGACCTACGCGATGGTCGTTCGGGCGGATGCGCCCGCCGGTCAGGCGCTAAATCGGGTTGAAGCGGTCGACCCGCGTGGCAACCGATCGGTCGCGGAAGTTGGTGTGCGCATTGACCGCGACACGATTGCTTCGCGGATGACGGTAATCGGACGGGTGACGGCTGGTTCGTGCTCGGTAACGGAAGGGCGCACTGGCATTCCCGGTGTGCGGGTCATGCTGGAAGACGGAAGTTTCGCCATCACCGACCGCGACGGCCGCTACCACTTCGAGGGAGTTGTTCCCGGCACCCATGTGGTACAGGTTCAGCGCCAGACCCTGCCCGAGGGCGGCCGCTTCATCGATTGCGACCGTTCGACCCGCAGCGCCGGGAGTGCGATCTCGCGCTTCGTTATTGGCCAGGGCGGCAGCCTGGTGGTGGCAGACTTCGCCGCCGAGGTCCCCGGCTGGGCCCCACGAGCGCCGGCCGGACCGGCTGAAACGCCCACGCAAGCGGAAGCCGAGACCGATGCCCCCTTGGACGGGTCAAGCGCGCGCTCGAACCAGGAAGCCGCCGGCAGCGAGACCGACTGGCTCGAACTGGGCGACGGACCAGCCGAATTCCTGTTCCCGGAACTGGACCATAACCCGCGGGCCCCTTCGGTTCGGGTCGTGGTGCGCCATGAAGTCAACCAGAAGGTAGAACTGACGGTCGACGGCAAGCCGGTCGATCCGGTCGCCTTTGAGGGCGTCAAGGCAGCCAAACGCAAGACCCACGCCGTATCAATCTGGCGCGGCGTGGCCCTGCAGGAAGCAACCACCAGGTTGAGGGCGATCGTCCGCAATGCAGATGGCCAGGTCCACGCAGACCTTAGCCGCGAAGTCGCATTCGTCTCCTCTCCCTGGCGCGCTGAATTGCTGGCGGACCGTTCGCAGCTGGTCGCAGATGGCAAGAGCCGCCCGGTTGCAGCCGTTCGCCTGACGGACCGCAAGGGCCGGCCGATCCGGGCCGGCATGTCCGGCAATGTCTCGGTCAGCGAGCCGTACCAGAGTGCTGCCATGCTCGACCAACTCCAGCTGCGCCAACTGACCGGCCAGGGCTCTGCGTCTTCCAGCTGGACCGTGGAAGGTGATGATGGCGTTGCCTTGATCGAGCTTGCCCCGACCATGGTTTCCGGCCCGCTGCAGCTCGGTTTCAGTTTTGCCGATCGCGATGCAGCGCGCATCCAGAACATCGACACCTGGGTGGTCCCGGGTGATCTTGACTGGACCTTGGTCGGCCTGGCGGAAGGGTCCGTCGGCGCAAAGACGGTGGCTGACAATATGGAGCGCACCGGCCGTTTCGACTCTGATCTGGGTGATGAAGCGCGCGTTGCTTTCTATGCCAAGGGCCGGGTCCTCGGCCGCTTTCTGGTGACGATGGCCTATGACAGCGCCAAGCAGCGCGACGACCAGCAATTGCTCGGCGGAATCGATCCGAACGCCTATTACACGGTGTTTGCTGACGGTTCGGATCGCCGGTTCGACGCTGCCAGCCAGGAAAAGCTCTACATCCGGATCGAAAGCAGCACCTTCTACGCGCTATACGGGGACTTCGTCACCGGTTTCGACCAGACCATTCTGGCCCGCTACCAACGCACCGCCACCGGCGTTAAGGCCGAGGGCCTGTTCGGAAACCTTCACGCGCAGGCCTTTGCCGCAGAGACCGCCAGCCGGTATCGCCGGGACGAGATCCAGGGCAGCGGCCTCACCGGCCCCTATCGCCTGAATGACCGCAATATCCTGGCCAATT
>NCJP01000014.1 GCA_002278985.1 Erythrobacter sp. 34-65-8 | reverse complement strand
ATGGGCATTGCCTCCGACCCCCCAGTCACGCCCCAGCCGGGCGAATGCTGGTTGATCGGACCGGGTGCGACCGGCCTATGGTCTGGCAAGGCTGATTCGCTGGCAGGTTGGACCGGGGCGGACTGGCTGTTTGTTGCGCCACACGCCGGGATGCGGGTGTGGGACGAGGCGGTAGGCCAGTCCCGGTTCTATAGAGACGGCTGGCAGGCAGCCTCAGCGCCTCCCGCTGCCGCCGGGGGCGAAACGGTTGATGCAGAAGCGCGTAGTGCAATCAATGCCTTGATAGCTGTACTGGCCGGGTGCGGTATTTTTCCGCAAGCTTGAGGGAACCGTTTGACTTTGCCATCGTTGAGGGCGAATGAGCGGGAAGTTTCGGCTTGTTTCCTCCCGTTTTGGGAGGACTTAGAGGCATTCTTGCAACAGTTTCGGCCTAAAGGTCGCTTGCTTCCGGCGGGTGGAAAAGTTAGAAAAAGTCCGCTCGGTGGATAAATTTTCGCTAAAAAGGGGAAATATGTAATGCGGAATCTCGTGATTGGCATGGCGCTGGCCTCAACGGCCCTTGCTTCGCCTGCTCTCGCCCGTGATGGCCAATGGTACATCGAACTTGGTGGTGGCCCGATGATCGTTGAAGACATCGGCATGGAAGTGAATGACTCCGGTAACGACAACATCGAACTGGACGCCAAGACCGGCTACGATTTCGGCGGCATCGTTGGTTACGACTTCGGCGGCTTCCGCCTCGAAGCTGAAGCTGGCTACCGTGCGGCTGACATCAAGGGCCTGTCGGCTGACTCCGCCGGTGTGCAGGCCGATCCGGTCTCGCAGGGTGGTCTTGCGAACGGCCAGTTTCCTGCGCGCGGTGAAGCCAATGTGCTCAGCTTCATGCTGAATGGCTTGCTCGACTTCGGCGATGATGACGGCCTGCAGGGCTTCGTCGGCGGTGGTATCGGTGTCGCGCGGACCGCGCTCGACGCAACCATCGATGCGAGCGGCCCGGGTGCATTTGACGATTCGGACAGCGGCCTTGCCTGGCAGGTCCTCGCCGGAATTCGCGCTCCGCTCAGCGACTCTTGGGACGTGGGCCTGCGCTACCGCATGTTCACGGCTGAAAACGTCGGCCTGACCGACACGATCGGACGTGACCTTGATGCCAAGTTCCGCTCGCACTCGCTGCTCGGCACGCTGACCTACAACTTCGGCGGTGCGCCGGAAGCTGCTCCGCCGCCTCCCCCGCCGCCGCCGCCGCCGCCTCCCCCGCCGCCTCCCCCGCCGCCGCCGCCGCCAGTGGCAGCGTGCAACAAGGGCCCGTATATCGTGTTCTTTGACTGGGATCGTTCGGACATCACTCCGGAAGCGGCAACCATCCTCGATAACGCTGTTTCGGCCTACCGGAACTGCGGCACGGCCTCGGTCATGCTTGCCGGTCACGCTGACCGTTCGGGTGCAGCCACCTACAACCAGGGTCTGTCGGAGCGTCGCAACGCCTCGGTCCGCCAGTACCTCGCAGGTCGCGGTGTTCCCGATGGCCGGATCAGCAGCCAGGGCTTCGGCGAATCCCAGCCGCGCGTTCCGACCGCTGATGGCGTGCGTGAACTGCAGAACCGCCGCGTGGAAATCACTTACGGTCCGAACTCGGGCATGTAAGCTTCCCACCTTCGGGAAAAAAGATAAGAGGGGCCGGAGCAATCCGGCCCCTTTTTCGTTGTGGCTGGGTCAGTACCGATAGAGGAACCCGTCATGAACCGCATCCAGTCCCGCCCCAACCGTGCTCTCCGGGCCGTTCTGCCGCTTACGATCACGGCCGCCAGCCTGGCCGCCTGCTCCACGCTCGCCGAACTGCCGACGGAGCGGATCGGCTCTGCGACAATGATGCTGTCAAACGGGTTGCCAGCCGGGACAGTGCAATTGCTGGCCAATGGCGACAAGGTCACACTGGCAGTTGCCGCCACCGGCATCGCGGCGGGCCCGCGCGGTTTTCACCTGCACACGAAGGGCGAATGCACCCGCCCTGACTTCACCTCGGCCGGCGGCCATCTCAACCCGCAAGGGCGGGCGCACGGGAAGGACGCCCCCGGTGGTGCCCATGTCGGCGACATGCCGAACCTGGTGTTCGACAGCCGCCAGACGGCCTCACTCTCGTTCGATTTGCCTGGCACCCGCGCTGAGGTCGAAAACTGGATCTTCGATGCTGACGGCACTGCGGTGATCATTCACGCAGGCGAAGACGACTACCGCACCGACCCGACCGGCAACGCCGGTGCCCGCGCCGCATGCGGCGTTCTGACGCGCAACTGAACTAGCCGCCCAGTTCCTACATCAGGCAGAAGCGCGCTCGCCCGAACGTTCGAGCAGCGACGCTTCCGCCTCGGGGACGGCGCGGTAAGCATACAGCAACAGAACCACGGCAATCGGCGCCACGCCGATCAGTGACAGGATCCCTGTCCGCAGGTCGCCCACGAGTTGCCCATCCACCATGGTTCCGGTCAGATCAGAAATCTGGCCCACCATGTAGGGGCCGAAACACAGCCCGACCAACGTCGTTCCGAGGAAAAACGAAGCCGTCGCCGTGCCGCGCATCCGCGGGAGCACGAGGTCCTGCGTCGTTGCCGCTGCCGCGCCAAGCGCAGCCGCGCCAAACATTCCGGCGAGGAAGTTCATGACGTAGAAGAGCAGGACGTTATCGGTCGAATAGCCGATCCAGATCGGGATGACGGGTGCAATCACTCCGAACAGGATGACCAAAATCCGTCCCGCAGGATTCCGTGCCCGCAGTATATCAGCCAACCGGCCCCCGAGAATGACCCCGATAAACCCGCTTGCCGCGCCATTGGCACCGAGGACGAAAGCCAGTTCCGATTTGGGCAGGCCAAGAACCTGTTCGGCATAAGGCGCGGACCAGAACGCCAGAGCATAGGCTGCCAGCGCCACGAGGCCATATCCGAGCGTCGTACAGATAAACGCCGGCGTTCCCCAGATCAGGCGGAAGGTTGGCGGGTCTTTCTGCCGCAGGACACAGGCCCACGAGAAAACGGCGTAATAGCCGAGCGCCACGGCCGACCACTGCGGCAGGTTGCCGGTCAGACCGATCATGATCCAGGCAAACGCGGCCAGCAACACCGCGACAAGGATGTTTATCGCAAAGGCTGCCGGGCCCCGCCGCCAGGCACCGATGAGCGTGAAAGGCGGCACGATCGTCGACAGATCGGCAAAGAAATCAGTGAAGGGCTTGCCCGATCCGGTGCTTGGGACACCGTCCATCGCGCCGCGCACGGGTTCGCGAAGGCTGGCCACCCACAGCGCCACCAGCAAACCGGGCAGGCCAACGGCCAGGAAGGCTGCCTGCCAGCCCACGAGGTCGAGCGGGCCGCCGCCCGGATATGCGGCATTCCACGATTCGACAATCTTCGCCCCGATGAACAGCGAAATCCCGCCACCGATATAGAGACCTGACGAATAAATCGCGATTGCTGTGGCGCGCTGCCGTTTCGGAAAATATTCTGATATCAGGGAATAAGCCGTCGGACTCGCGGTAGCCTCGCCAATCCCCACGCCCATGCGCGCAAAAGTCAGGGTCAGCTGGTTGCGGGCAAAGCCTGATAGCGCGGTCATGGTCGACCACAGGGCCAACCCGATGCTGAGCAGCTTTACCCGGTTCCAGTTGTCCGCCAACCGCCCCAGTGGAATGCCAAACAAGGCATAGAATACGGCGAACGCTGCCCCGCCCAGGAAGCCCATATCGCTGTCGGTCAGCCCCAGGTCCCGCTTGATGTCGAGCGCCAGGATCGAAATGATCTGGCGATCGATGAAATTGAGGATGTAAACCACCACCAGCACGCCCAGAACGTACCAGCTGTAGGAACTGGCCTTCATCGTATCGGGGTTGGTATCGGCGCTCATCTCGGCCCCATTGGCACCCGGTTCGGCCACGCAATATCTCCCAGATCCAGCCTTTGATCAGATTGTAGCGGCATAGCTGGTCGGATCCACCAGCCCCGCTTCGGCAAAGCCCTTCTGGCGCAACCGGCAGCTGTCGCAAAGCCCGCATGCGCGGCCGTCCCCCGATGGCGCGTAGCAGGACCAGCTCATCCCCGGATCAAGCCCGAGGCGCGCGGCTTCGCGAGCAATGTCGGCCTTGCTCATGTGCTGCAAAGGCGCGTGAATCCGGCACGGTTCGCCTTCCACGCCAGCCTTGGTGCCGAGGCGCGCCATGTCCGTGAATGCCGCGATGAATTCCGGCCGGCAATCGGGGTATCCCGAGTAATCGAGCGCATTGACGCCGATGAAGATATCCCGCGCCCCCAGTGACTCGGCCCAGGCAAGGGTCAGAGACAGAAACACGATGTTGCGGGCCGGGACATAAGTGACCGGGATTTCATCGCTCACACCGCCCGTGGGAACGGCAATCTCGTCAGTCAACGCCGATCCTCCGAACTGGCGCAGGTCCAGCGGCAGGACGACATGCCGTTCGCACCCCAGCTCACCGGCAATGCACCGGGCAGATTCGATCTCGATCCGATGGCGCTGGTTGTAGTCGATCGTCAGGGCATTGAGGCGGTAGCCCTGCTCTCGCGCGATGCCCGCGGAAACCATCGAATCGAGTCCGCCAGAGAGCAGAACAACTGCTGCCGGCTGCTCACCTGATTGACCCTGTCGCATGTGTGCGGGGCTAATGACATTCGGCCCGCCCGGCAATGGCCGATCAGGCTGACCTCAACGACAGGCCCCGGTCCGCCGCGCCTCGGCTGTGAACTGGAACGGCTTGCCATCGGCAATCCCCTGGCTTTCCACCTGCGCCAAGGTGGCCGACTCCCGGCGGATGCTGGTACGGCCATATCCATTGCCAGCACAGGAATACTGGACCGTCACCTGCCCCGCACTGTCCTCCACCACGTAGCGGCTACAGTCCCCATTGCCGTGGCGCATCTGAATCAGCTCACGCCCGGTCCGCAGGCAGACACGGCGCTGTTCGCCCGTGCCGCGAAACCGCACCAGCCACTCACCGCGCTCTAGCCGGTCGAGCATGGCAAGGGCCGGTGCCTGAGCAGCGACCGGCGCAACCAACACCCCCGCTGCCGCGGCCGCGACCAGCGCCACCAGCTTGACTGAACTCACGTGCATCGGTTTCCTCCGTGTCGGGCACCAATCTGCCTCAATCACCGGTTACCTTTCATGACATACGATGAATGGTTGGTTAGCAGCGACGAACCGTTAGAGATTGAGCTGAAATACCTTCGAGCAGAACGCGCAGTCAACCAGTACGTGCCCGTCGTCGTTGCGCATCTGCGCCTGATCTTCAGCCGAGAAGCGGCTGATGACCGATTCGAAATGGCTGACGGTGCAGCGGCAGCCCTTGGCCAGTTCCTGGCGGACCTCGACCATCACCCGGTCTTCCTCGTGGAACAGCCGCCAGGTGATCTCCTCCAGTGTCAGCCCGCGGTCGACCAGTTCGTCATGCCGGATGCTGCCTGCCAGCACCGCAACATGCTCCCACTCCGGATCGTCGAAGCGCACGTGCAGGCGTTCACGCCCCTCTTCGCCGTCGGGCAAGTGCTGGACCAGCAGCCCTCCGGCCACGCATTGGCCGCCGTTGCGGGTCACACCGACGCGGATCAGGGTCGGCACCTGTTCCGATTGGGCGAAGTAGGCCTGGCACGCCTCGGCCAGGGATTCGCCCTCCAGCGGCACCACGCCCTGGTAGCGTCCGCCGTTGTTGGCCAGATCATAGGTGATGGCGAGATAGCCGCGACCGAACAAAGCGTAGAGCGAAGGGTTTGCACCCAGCTCCGCCAGCCGCTCGGGGTCGAAATCGGCATAGCCGCGCAGTTCCCCCGCCTTGTAATCGCACACCAGCAAACGGACAGCACCCTCCTCGGTCTGCGCCTGCATGGTCATCTGTCCGGCATCATCCTTGAGCAGGCTGCCCAGCAGCGCCGCCAGCACCAGGGCTTCGGCCAAGAGGTGCGCGATGGCCGGCGGATAGGCATGGGCGGCGAGAATGTCGTCAAGCACGGTATCCAGACGAACCAGCCGCCCGCGCGCGTCACGCGAGGGTACGACAAACGACAGGATGCGGTTGGAGTAGGTTTCGGTCTGTTGCAGCATCACGGCCATATGGGCGCTGGCACTGCGGAACGGAAGACCTGGCCGGCCCGTTAGGGCTGGTCAGATCCGGCCGAAGCACCACAGCAGGACAGATTTCTGCGCGTGGATGCGGTTCTCGGCCTCGTCGAACACGACCGATTGCCGGCCCTCGAACACCTCCTCGCTCACTTCATCGCCGACATGGGCCGGGAGGCAGTGAAGGAAGATCGCGTCGGCTTTCGCGCGTGCCATCAGGGCTGCATCGACACGATAGGGCTCCATGGCAGCCAGCTTTTCGGCGGCATGGGCCTGCCCCATCGATATCCAGGTGTCGGTAACCAGTACGTCCGCCCCGGTGGCAGCTTCGGCCGCGTCCTGCGTCAAGGTGATCCGCGCGCCCAGCGCCCGCGCCTGGGCGACAAAGCCCGCGTCCGGCTCATACCCCGCCGGTGTCGCCACGCGGACGTTGAACCTGAACAAGCCTGCCGCTTCGATGATCGAGTGCAGCACGTTGTTGCCATCACCGAACCAGGCCACTTCCAGGCCCGGCAGGGGCTTGCGGTTCTCCAGGATGGTCAGAATGTCCGCCACGATCTGGCAGGGGTGGGAGCGGTCAGTCAGACCGTTGATGACCGGGACAGTGGCGTGCCGGGCCATTTCTTCCACCTTGGAGTGGTCATCGGTGCGGATCATGATCGCATCGACCATGCGGCTGAGCACGCGGGCAGTATCGGCGATCGTCTCGCCCCGCCCCAGCTGGCTGGTACCCGAATCGAGGATCAGCGAAGAACCGCCCAACTGCCGCATCGCGATGTCGAAACTGACCCGGGTGCGGGTGGAGCTCTTCTCGAAGATCATGCCCAGCACATGGCCTGCCAGCGGCGCATCGGCGTCGGCCCGACCTTTGGGCCAGCCCATGCGCGCCGCCTTGCGCGTCACGGCATCGTTCTGCATCGCCGCCAGCGCATCGACCCCGGCGTCCGACAGGTCGAGGAAATGCCGCAAGGCCCCGCCCATCAGGCAGGAACCACGAAATCGGCTGTCCCGGCCGAGAGCTTGTCGAAGAACTCCTCGATTTCCGCATCGCCAATCACCAGCGGCGGCAGTATCCGCAGGGTGTTGTCGCCCGCCGCCACCGTCAGCAGCTGGTGGTTGTCGCGCAGGTGGACGTAGAACGGGCGGCTTTCGACCTTCATCTTGAGGCCGAGCATCAGGCCTTTGCCCCGGACCAGTTCGAACAGGTCGGGATAGTTGCCGATGAACTGTTCGAGCCGGGCGCGGATGCGCTCGCCCTTGTCAGCTACTTCGGCAAGAAACGCATCGTTGCCGACGGCATCGAGTACCGCCGTACCGGCCGCCATCGCCAGCGGATTGCCGCCGTAGGTCGATCCGTGCGTGCCGAAGCCCATCCCGCGCGCGGCCTTTTCGGTGGCAAGGCAGGCCCCCAGCGGGAACCCGCCGCCGATCCCCTTGGCCGTGGCGAGAATGTCAGGCTCCACCCCGTAATGCTCGTGGGCGTAGAACTTGCCGGTCCGGGCCACACCGCACTGCACCTCGTCCAGCACCAGCATCAGGTCATGCTGGTCGGCCAGTGCGCGCAGGCCCTGCAGGAATTCAGGCGAGGCAGGGCGGATCCCGCCTTCGCCCTGGATGGGTTCGACCAGAAAGCCTGCAGTATTGGGCCCGATTGCCGCCTCGGCACCGGCAAGGTCGTCGAATTCAACATACTTGAACCCGGCCAGCAGCGGCAGGAAGCCCTTGTGCATCTTGTCCTGGTTGGATGCGCTGATGGTGGCCATCGTGCGGCCGTGGAAAGCGTTGTTGAACGTGATCAGCTCGAACCGGTCGGAGTTGCCGCCCGCCTGATGATAGGCCCGCGCCGTCTTGATCGCGCATTCGACCGCTTCCGCGCCGGAATTGGTGAAGAACACCGTGTCGGCAAAGGTCATATCCACCAGCCGCTGGGCCAGCGCTTCGCCCTGGGGGCTGCCGTAGAGATTCGACACGTGCATCAGCGTGGCGGCCTGATGCTGGATCGCGCCGATCAGGCCTTCGTGGCTGTGGCCGAGCAGGTTGACCGCAATCCCGCTGGCAAAATCGAGGTAGCGGGTGCCGTCTTCGTCAATCAGGTGGCAATGCTCGCCACGAACCGGGCGCACCCCGGAGCGGGGATAGACGGGCATGAGGGGCGTGATCGACATCGGGTTGTTCCTGCTGATTCGGCGGAGGTTTGAAACGACAAATGGCGGCCCATCAGAGCCGCCACCTGCCGCGTTTGGGTGCCTGGAGCGGGCCGGTCCGACACACGGAACCCGCTGCAGAGGCGATCAATCGGACGCGCGCTCCAGATTGACGGCCGAGTGCTTGCCTCGTCGATCAACCTCGAGGTCGAACTGGTAACGCTCGCCTTCGTTCAGACCCGCAAGGCCCGAGCGTTCGACGGCGCTGATATGTACGAAAGCGTCCGGCTGGCCGTCATCCCGGACCAGGAAGCCGAAGCCCTTGGTGCCGTTGAAGAACTTGACCGTGCCGGTCACCCGCTCACCGGTCAGCTCGCGCTGCGGCGCTGCCGGCTTCGATTCGACTGCAATCACGTCGCCGACCACTTGCAGGTCCTGCGCCGAAACCTTGCCGCCGCGATCGACCAGGTTGAACTGCAGCTCCTGCCCTTCGGCCAGACCTTCAAGGCCAGCCCGCTCGACCGCGCTGACATGGACAAACACGTCCTCGCCGCCGCCTTCCTGAGCGATGAAGCCGAAGCCCTTCTGCGAATTGAAGAATTTGACGGTACCCTTGCCGGTTCCGACAACCTGCGCGGGCATCCGGCTGAAGCCGCCACCGGCACCAGCGCCGGCACCGCCACCCGGGCCGCGCGGAGCGCCGCCACCGGGGCCCCGGTCACCGCCGCCGAAACGGCCGCCACCGCCGCCGCCGCCGCCGAAGCGATCACCGCCACCGCCGAAACGATCGCGACCGCCGCCGTAACTGTCACCAGCAAAACCACCGGACGGGCTGCCGAACGGATCGAACCCTTCTTCCCCGAAACCGTCGCGCTTGTCCCGGCCTCGGCCGCGGCGCCCTTTATCGTAACCCATATACGTGCATTTACCTTCGTCGTGCCGCCTACGTCGCTGTCACGCCCGGCGCGCAAACGGCTGTCGCGCCAGACATGTCGCAGGGGAGAACGCAAGGCGCACCCCCCATGCTGCAAGACTCGCCCTTAGCCTAAAATCGTGCGTCATGCGAACGATTTGAGGGAATCGGGCCGTGCGCGCAGAAACTGTGTCATTTGGGCATGGGCGCTGGCCCCGCCTGCCCCCACTTGCCAGCAGCGTTCGCCGCCGCCAAAGCTCTCCCGGTCCGACGCTGCTGCACCGAGGAGCATACCATGAACCAGTTTCGCCACTTGACCGACACAATGTCCGCCAGCCCGCAGATTACGCCGGGCGATGTGGCTGCCGCAGCGGAGCAGGGTATCGCCCTCATCATCAACAACCGGCCCGACGGCGAGGATGACGGCCAGCCAAACGGGGCCGAGATCGAGGCAGCCGCACACGCTGCCGGGATCGCCTATCGCGCCATTCCGGTCAGCGGTGGCGGATTTGGCGAGCCGCAGGTCAACGCCATGATCGACGCCCTGCAAAGCACGGACGGGCCGGTGCTGGCCTATTGCCGGTCCGGCACCCGCTCCACCCTGCTGTGGTCGCTTGCCCAGGCCAAACTGGGCATGAGCCCCGACGATATCGCCGCTGCTGCCCGGGCGGCAGGCTATGACGTGGCGCCCGTGCGCGGCGCGATCGACATGCTCCATGCCGGTGCGCAATCCGGCTCTTGATTGCTGACTGACAGCTGTGTCAGTAAGCAGGTCATGAACCCCGCCATCACCACCGCTCTGCTGCTCCAGTTCGGCGGTTCGTTGCTGGCCATCCTTGCGCTCGCCTGGCTGGCGCACAGGCTCGGGCTGGGCGGAGACACCCGGATTGCAGACGAAAGCCACGCCCGCGCCCTGGCGGACGAAGCCGTCTGCGGGTTCGAGGCCTCCGATGTCGTGATAGACCGCGCAGGCATGGGCGCCTTGCTGCGCGATGCCCGCGGGCGGGTCTTGCTGCTCCGCAGGCATGGGGCGCATTTTGCCGCCCGCCTGCTCGACAGTTATGACCATGTCCGACTTGACCACGGCTACCTGACGCTTGGCACGGGTGACCGCCGGTTCGGCAGTGTCACCTTTGACCTGGGCCAGCGCGCGCCGGAATGGGCGGCCAGCTTGCGCCGCCTGGGTGCCTGAGCCGGTGCCCGATTTCTCTCCCGTCGATTATGCGGTTCCCGGCTTCGTGGTGCTGGTGCTGCTGGAAATGGTCTGGGCCTGGAAGAACCGGCCCGAAGCCTACGAACCGCGCGACACGCTGACCAGCCTCGCCTTTGGCTTGGGCAGCACGGTAGCAGGCGCGCTGACCGGAGGCGCCTTCCTGCTGCTGTTCCTGTGGGCGTGGCAGTTCCGCCTGTTCGATATCGGATGGGCCTGGTGGGCCTGGATTGCCTGTTTCGTACTCGATGATCTCAAGTATTACTGGGTCCACCGCGCCGGGCACCGCGTCCGCTGGTTCTGGGCCAGCCACGTCAACCACCATTCCAGCCAGCACTACAACCTGTCCACCGCCCTGCGTCAGACCTGGACCGGGGCGCTCACCCTCGGCTTCGCCTTCGCCCTGCCGCTGGTGCTGCTGGGCTTTCATCCGGTGATGATCGCGATCTGCGGCGGCTTCAACCTGATCTACCAGTTCTGGATCCACACTGAGGCAATCGGCAAGATGCCGCGCTGGTTCGAGGCGGTGATGAACACGCCCAGCCACCACCGCGTCCACCACGCCACCAACCCGCGCTACCTCGACCGCAACTACGCAGGCGTATTCATCGTGTGGGACCGGATGTTCGGCACCTTCGAGGAAGAGCGTCCGGACGAGGAACGGATTCGGTATGGCATCGTCCGCCAGCTCGGCAGCTTCAACCTGCTGTGGGCGGTGTTCCACGAATGGATCGGCATGGTGCAGGACATCTGGCGCGCGCCCTGGCGGCACAAGCTGTCCTACCTGCTGCGCGAGCCGGGCTGGACGCACGATGACAGCCGCGACACCAGCGACATGATCCGCGCCCGCTGGCGCGAACGGCAGGCGCCGCAACCGGTGGCGGATGAAAACCCGATTGCGGACGGGCACGCGACCACCTAACCTTTCCGTAAAGGAGAGGTCATGGACAGGTTCGATTACATCGTCATCGGCGGCGGCAGTGCCGGTAGCGCGGTTGCGGGCAGGCTGGCGGAAGACGGCACCCGGCGGGTCTGCCTGCTGGAAGCGGGCGGCAGCAACAACAACCTGCTGGTGAAAACGCCGGGCTTCATGCCGTTTCTCCTCAAGAACTCCAACTACCGCTACGAAACGGTGCCGCAGAAGGGCCTCAATGGCCGGATCGGCTACCAGCCGCGCGGCAAGGGGCTGGGCGGATCGTCGGCGATCAACGCCATGGTCTACATTCGCGGCAACCGGTGGGATTACGACAACTGGGCCGCTCTGGGCTGCACCGGCTGGGCCTATGACGATGTCCTGCCCTGGTTCCGCAAGGCCGAAGCGAACGAGCGCGGTGCCGACGATTTCCACGGCGCGGGCGGCCCGCTGTTCGTTTCGGACCAGAAGTGGGCCAATCCGACAAGCGAGGCCTTTGTCGAGAGCGCGGCGCAGCTCCAGTTGCCCCGCAATGGCGACTTCAACGGAGAGCGGCAGGAGGGTTTCGGCCTGTACCAGGTGACTCAGCGCCAGGGCGAGCGCTGGTCCGCCTCCCGCGCCTATGTCGAGCCGCTGCGCGGCAGCGCCAACCTCGATATCCGCACCGGAACCGTGGTTGAAAAACTGGTGATCGCGCAGGGCCGGGTCACTGGCGTCGCCATCCGCTGCGGCAGCAAGCGCGAAGTGGTCCACGCGAGCGGCGGGGTGATCCTCAGCGCCGGGGCATTCAACAGCCCGCAGGTGCTGATGCTGTCAGGCATCGGCCCGGCCGAGCACCTGAAAGAGCATGGGATCGAGGTCATGCTCGACAAGCCGGCCGTGGGCAGCAACCTGCAGGATCATATCGATTACGTCTCAGGCTGGGCGACCGAATCGACCGTTCCCATCGGCGACAGCCTGGCAGGCACCGTGCGGATGGCGAAAGCGATCATCGAGCACCGGCGCAAGCGGACCGGGATCATGACCACGCCCTATGCCGAAGCGGGCGGGTTCTGGACCGTGATGCCCGATGCTCCGGCGCCTGACGTGCAGTGGCACTTCGTTCCTGCCGTGCTGGAAGATCACGGGCGCGAGAAGGTCAAGAGCCACGGATTTTCCCTCCATGCCTGCGTGCTGCGCCCGGAGAGCCGGGGGACGGTACGGCTCAACTCCGGCGATGCGACCGCCGCGCCGCGAATCGATCCCAATTTCCTTGAGGACGAACGCGACATGGCCGTGCTGCGGGGCGGCGTGCGCCTGTCGCACCGGATCGTCGATGCCCCGCCGCTGACCGGATACGGCCCGCGCGACCGCCATCCGATCAACCTCGATGACGATGACGAACTCGACCAGCTGGTCCGCAGCCGCGCGGACACGGTCTACCACCCGGTCGGCACCTGCCGCATGGGCGGCGACGAGGCGGCGGTGGTCGATCCGAGGCTCAAGGCGCGGGGACTTGAGGGGCTGTGGATCGCCGATGCCTCGGTCATGCCCAGGATCGTCAGCGGCAACACCAACGCGCCGAGCATCATGATCGGCGAACGCTGCGCCGACTTCATCAAGGCGTCTTCTGTTTAGCCTCAAGCGCCGGCGGGGCCATCCGGCCCCTCAGGCTATCCTCGCTCCCTTCGGTCGCTGCGGGCGGCCGTTCGGCCTTGCGGGCCTTCCAGGCCCGAGGCCCAACACAAGGCCCCGGTGCCTGGACTGATCCGGTCCGCGACCAGCGGACCGCAAGCGCGACCGCGCGTCCGCAGCGGCCCGACTAACGGGAGGAACAGCCGCGAGGAAGCACCCGCAACAGCGAGTGCGCAATCAGACACAAAAAAGGGGCCGGAGCGGCTGGCTCCGGCCCTTGTTAGGCTGTGTTCGCAGGAGGAACATCGTGCAGCGGGACCGGAAGGGGAGAGGATCTCCCGGTCCCGCCGAACCTTGGTAATCAGTTATAGGCGCGTTCCCCGTGTTCGGAGATGTCGAGCCCGTCGACTTCGGCTTCTTCGGTAACCCTGAGGCCGATGGTCAGCTTGACGATGTAGGCAGCGATCAGGGTGCCGATGCCGGCCCAAGCCAGGGTGACGACGACGCTGAAGAACTGCACGCCGAGCTGGTCGATCATCGGGGTCGAGCCATCGCCGGGGCCGCCGAGGAACGGCTGGTAGACCACTGCGGTACCGATGGCGCCGACGATGCCGCCGATGCCGTGGATGCCGAACGCGTCGAGCGCATCGTCATAGCCGAACTTGGCCTTCACCTTGGCGACGAAGTAGTAGCACACGATCGACGACACGATGCCGAGCAGGATCGCCCCGAACGGCCCGGAGTTGCCGGCGGCCGGGGTGACGGCCACGAGACCGGCAATGATGCCCGAGGCAAAGCCGAGCGCGGAGCCCTTGTGCCCGGCAATCCGTTCGATCACCATCCAGGTGAGCGCAGCGGCGGCAGTGGCAACGAAGGTGTTGATCATGGCCAGACCGGCCGAGCCATCGGCTTCCAGCGCCGAGCCGGCGTTGAACCCGAACCAGCCCACCCACAGCAGACCGGCGCCGATCAACGTCATCGTCATGCTGTGCGGGGGCATCGGCTCATTGGGATAGCCGCGGCGCTTGCCGAGCAGGTAGGCCAGCACCAGGCCAGAGATACCGGCGTTGATGTGGACCACGGTGCCGCCAGCGAAGTCGAGCGCGCCGTCTTCGAACAGCAGCCCGCCACCGGCCCAGACCATGTGCGCGATCGGAAAGTAGACGATCGTCAGCCACAGCGGCACAAATGCCATCACCGCGCTGAACTTCATCCGCTCCGCCGTCGCGCCCAGGATGAGCGCGGCGGTGATGGCAGCAAAGGTCATCTGGAAGCTGATGAAGACATACTTGCTGATGACTTCATCGGTGAAGGTGGCCGCCGTGCTGGAAGCATCGGTGCCAATCAGGAAGTAGCTGCCTCCGCTGATGAACTTGCCGAGCGTGCCTTCGTAGGTGGTGTCACCGAACGACAGGGAGTAGCCCCACATCACCCAGATGAGCATGGCAAGGCAGGCGGTCGCGCCGACCTGGGTCATGGTCGAAAGCATGTTCTTCTGCCGGGTCAGGCCGCCGTAGAACAGCGCAAGTCCGGGCAGGATCATCAGCAGGACGAGCAGGGTGGAGGTCATCATCCAGGCATTGTTGCCGGGGTTGGGAACGGCGGCAGCGGCCTCGGCCGCTTCCTGCGGCAGGGGTGGCTGCGAGCAGGGAGGCCGCTAGCGCCCCGCCTGCCCTTGTGGTCACCTTGGAAAGTGTTCGGATCATGGATTGGTCCCTCATGTCAGGCACGCGCTTACAGCGCGGTGTCGCCGGTCTCGCCGGTGCGGATGCGGGTGGCGGAGGCGAGGTCGAACACGAAGATCTTCCCGTCGCCGATGCTGTCAGTGCTGGCGGTCCGGGTGATCGTTTCGACCACTTGCTCGGCCACGTCGTCGCTGGCCGCTATTTCCAGCTTCACCTTGGGCAGCATGTTGGTGGAATATTCGGCCCCGCGGTAGATTTCGGTCTGCCCCTTCTGTCGCCCGAAGCCCTTCACTTCCGACACGGTCATACCGGCAATGCCGATGGTCCCGAGCGCTTCGCGGACTTCGTCGAGCTTGAATGGCTTGATGATCGCGATGATGAACTTCATCGTTCTCCCCTGCTTTGCCGCCGGAGAATGCACCGGCTTCGCATATGCAGCAAAAGCCGTGCCAGATGAGAAATTCACCGGTTTCGAGGGGTTTCTAGGCCCTTCAGCCATCGCGAGAGCCTGTATTTCTGCCTAGTTCGTAATCATTGATTAAAACTTGAGCAGCTCAAGCTCGGCCACAACGGGCAGATGATCGGAAGCCTGCGCGGCCCGGGCGCTGTGGTGCACCCCTTTTTCATGACAGGTCCATTCCGGCGACGTCACGATCCGGTCGAGCGGCGCGAGCGGTTGGCGCGAGGGGAAGCTGCGCCCCGTGTCCAGCAAATGCCATCCCGAACCGAATTCACCCATCGCCCCGCTGCGCACACCCCACTGGTTGAAATCGCCCATTACCACTGTCGGGCAGCCGGGGCCGCAACAGGTCACATGGTCGAGGATGCTGCGGATCTGGTCGCGGCGGCGCAGGCCCGAAAGATCGAGGTGGGTCCCCACCACCCGCATCCGCACGCCCTCCACCAGAAGATCGGCCCGTGCCGCTCCGCGCGGCTCCAGCATCGGCAGAACCACCGGCTCGGCCTCGATCACCTCGATCCCGCGCCGCACCAGGATGGCATTGCCATGCCAGCCGAGGCTGCGCGGACGGCGCGCCACTTCGACCGGTTTCCACGGCGTATCGTCAATCGCCGCGCGCTCCAGCACGCTGGCCCGGTCTCCGATCCGCAGATCCGCCTCCTGCAGGGCGATCACATCCGCATCGATCTCCCGCAGGACGGTGATGATCCGGTCAGCATCGCGGCGGCCATCGGTCCCCACCGCCTTGTGGATGTTGTAGCTTGCAAATTTCAGCCGCACGTCAGGCCGGACCTTCAGCCTCGCCGGCGATATAGCGGTCGGTCGGCCGCGCCGGCAGGCCGTCAATGCTCGCCAGCCGGATCGCATGCCTGGCCGCCCACTCGGACGGGTTGGACTGGCGATGGGCCTTTTTCAGCGTTTCACGTTCCCGCTCGAATGCCATCAGCGGCACGCCCCAGCCGCAGCTGGTCTGCACGCTCTCCACCGCGATGTCGAAAATCTGGCGGGTGCCGGGCAGGAGGGTGAAATGCGCTGCGAACTGCTCCCACTCCGGGTCCTGCGGCAGCACCGGGCGGCCGCGACCGTAAATTCGCAGGATCAGGGCCGGCTGCTGGAAATTGCAGAACATCAGCGTGATCCGGCCGTCTGCCATGAGGTGCGCGTTGGTTTCGTTGCCCGAACCGCCCAGATCGAGATACGCGACCCGGTCCGGTGCCAGCACCCGGAACGCGTCGTAGCCCTTGGGGCTCAAGTTGATCCGCGCGCCTTCAGCGGCGGTCGCAACGAAGAACACGGGCTGCTTGCCGATCATCGCGACATGCGCGTCGGTCAGGGTGTCGGAGAATTCGGCCATATGCGAAAGCCTAGGCGGGCGTAGCGCGTGCCGCAAGAAGAAGGGGGTTCACGCAGAGGGCGCAGAGAGAGGCGCTGAGATGTTGCTCGGAGCCGAAGGCTCAATCACTATCCCATACCTCGCCGATTGGGTGACCTTCCGAGTTGAGGGCGGCTTCGCCGCTGGCGCAACTCCTCCGCGTCTCCCTTCTCCTCTGCGCCCTCTGCGCGAACCCCTTATCTTTCCTTGGTCGCCGAAAACACCAGGTCAGGGTTCTTTTCCTGCTGGTACCCGACATCCCACGGGCTCTTGGCCATGAACACTGCATCGCCATCGCGGTCACGCGCCAGGTTCGGCCGGTTGAAATCGGTGAACCCCTTGAGCGCAACATCGCTTCCCTTGAGCCAGCGCGCGGTGGCGAAAGGCGAGGCCTCGAGCATCGCCTCGACCTTGTATTCCGCCTCCAGCCGGCTGACGAGCACGTCGAGCTGAAGCTGGCCGACCACCCCGACGATCCACTGCGAGCCGATCTCAGGGTAGAACACCTGGATCACGCCCTCTTCGCTCAGGTCGTCGAGCGCCTTGCGCAGCTGCTTGGTCTTGGTCGGGTCCTTCAGCACCACCCGGCGCAGGATTTCCGGCGCGAAGTTGGGCAGGCCGGTGAAGCGCAGCTGGTTCTTCTCGCTCAGCGTATCGCCCACCCGCAGCGTGCCGTGGTTGGGGATGCCGATGATGTCGCCCGCCTCGGCCGTATCGGCCAGTTCGCGGTCCTGCGCGAAGAACAGGATCGGCGAATGGACCGCAATGGGCTTGCCGTGGCCGGAGGGAGTCAGCTTCATGCCGCGCTTGAAGGTGCCGGAGACCAGCCGCATGAAGGCAATCCGGTCACGGTGGTTGGGGTCCATGTTGGCCTGGACCTTGAAGATGAAGCCGGTCACTTCGTCATGGCTCGGCTCGATCAGAACCTCCCCCGCCGGTTGAGGCCGCGGCGGCGGTGCATAGCGGGCAATCGCGTCGATCAACTCGGTCACGCCGAAATTCTTGAGCGCCGAACCGAAGTAAACAGGGGTGAGGTCGCCGTTGCGGAAAGCCTCGAGATCGAATTCCGGATATCCGCCGCGCGCCAGCTCGATCTCGTCGGCGAAGCGTTCGGGGATGTCGTCGCCCGCATCGCGGGTGCCGAGATATTCGCGGCTCGGGCCTTCCGGGCGCGCCACCGTGCCGGTGGCAAAGTCCAGCAGGCCTTCGAATTCCCCGCCCATGCCGATCGGCCACATCTGCGGACTGACGTCGAGCGCGAGCATGTCGGCGACCTCGTCCAGCGTCTCGAAGGGATCGCGGCCTTCGCGGTCGACCTTGTTGACGAAGGTGATGATCGGCACGCTGCGCAGGCGGCACACCTCGAACAGCTTGCGGGTCTGCGGCTCGATGCCCTTGGCCGCGTCGATCACCATCACCGCCGAGTCCACCGCGGTGAGGGTGCGGTAGGTGTCCTCGCTGAAGTCCTCGTGCCCCGGGGTGTCGAGCAGGTTGAAGACAATCCCGTCTTTCTGGAAGGTCATCACGCTCGACGTGACAGAGATGCCGCGCTGCTGCTCGATCTTCATCCAGTCGCTGCCCTTTAAACCAATGGCTGCTTTAGATAAAACACTCAGCTCATGAAAAGAAGAGAGTGCCAGAATGTGGCGGTTAAGTAA
>NCJP01000162.1 GCA_002278985.1 Erythrobacter sp. 34-65-8 | reverse complement strand
TTACCGTCGCCAAGGGCGAGGTGCTCGGTCTGCTCGGCCCCAACGGGGCAGGAAAGACGACCTGCTTCTATTCGATCATGGGCCTGGTCCGCCCCGATTCCGGCCGCATCCTGATGGACGGCGAGGACGTGACCAACCTGCCGATGTATCGCCGCGCGATCCTGGGCCTGGGCTACCTGCCGCAGGAAACCAGCATCTTCCGCGGCATGACGGTGGAGCAGAACATCAATTCGGTGCTCGAAATGGTCGAGCCGGACAAGGCCACCCGCGCCACCGAGCTGGAGCGCCTGCTTGACGAGTTCGGCCTGACCCGCCTGCGCACCAGCCCGGCCATGGCGCTGTCCGGGGGCGAGCGGCGCCGGTGCGAGATCGCCCGCGCGCTGGCCGCCAGCCCCTCGATCATGCTGCTGGACGAACCGTTCGCCGGGATCGACCCGCTCTCCATCAGCGACATCCGCGATCTGGTCAAAGACCTCAAGCGGCGCGGCATCGGGGTGCTGATCACTGACCACAACGTGCGCGAAACGCTCGATATCGTGGACCGTGCCTGCATCATCTACGGCGGCCAGGTGCTGTTCGCCGGCAGCCCGCAGGATCTGGTGGCGGACGAGAACGTGCGGCGGCTCTACCTGGGTGAGGGCTTCACGTTGTGATGAGGTCTCCCAGCCTCGCGGCTGGGGCGCAGCGCCCGAGCGTCAGCGAGCAAGGATAATGGCTCTCGGCCCACGCCTGGACCTGCGCCAGTCGCAATCGCTGGTGATGACACCGCAGTTGCAGCAGGCAATCAAGCTGCTGGCGCTGTCCAACCTGGAAATCGAGGCCTTCATCGGCGAGGCGCTGGAAGCCAATCCCCTGCTCGAAGCGGGCGAGGTATCGCGCGAGGCGGGCGAAGAACCGCCCCCCGCGCCGGATGAACCCAGTGCCGATCTGGCCATCGGTGACGACAGCGCACTCGATATCGCGCCCGAAACGCTCGACCGCGACCGCGACACCGGTGATGGCGAACTTGGGGGCGAATGGGGCTCTGCGCTGTCATCCGGCGGCGGGGACGACCTGCCCGGCATCGACGAACGCGGCGCGGCTGCCCCCAGCCTGGCGGATCACCTCGAAGCGCAAGTGGGCGCGGTGGCCGGCGATGGCCGCGAGGCAGCGATTGCGCGCCACCTGATCGGCCAGCTCGACGAGGCCGGCTATCTAACCGTGCCCTTGCGCGAAGTGGCGGACGAACTCGGCATTCCCCTGGCCGAGGCCGAGCGCGCGCTGCGGATCATCCAGTCGCTCGATCCCACCGGCGTCGGCGCGCGGTCGCTGTCGGAATGCCTCGCGCTCCAGGCGCAGGAGGCGGACCGGTATGACCCGTGCATGGCGCGGCTGATCGACAACCTCGACCTCGTCGCGCGCGGCGAGTTCGCCCGGCTCAAGCGGATGTGCGATGTCGACGACGAGGATTTCGCCGACATGCTGGCCGAGCTGCGTGGCTATGATCCCAAGCCCGGCCTGGCCTTCGGGGGCAGCGAGCAGGCGCCGGTCACCCCCGATATCCTGCTCCATGCCGCCGCCGATGGCGGGTGGGACATCCGCATCAACGAGGCGACCCTGCCGCGCCTCGTCATCAACCGGGAATACTATGTCGAACTGCGCCAGGGCTGCACCGACAAGGCCAGCAAGGCCTGGCTGGGTGACAAGCTGACCGATGCCAACTGGCTGATCAAGGCGCTGGACCAGCGCCAGAAGACCATCCTCAAGACCGCGGCCGAAATCGTCAAGCAGCAGGACGGGTTCTTTCGCCGGGGCGTCTCCGAACTGCGCCCGCTCACCCTGCGGACCGTGGCCGAAGCGATTGGGATGCACGAAAGCACGGTCAGCCGCGTCACCAGCAACAAGTACCTGCACTGCGACCGCGGCACGTTCGAGCTGAAGTACTTCTTCACCAGCGGGGTGGGCGGCGGCGCGGACGGCGAAGGCGCCAGCGCCGCGACGGTCAAAGCCCGCATCCGCGCCCTGTGCGACGCCGAGGACCCGGCGAAGATCCTCAGCGACGATACCCTGGTGGACCTGCTGAAAGCCGAAGGCTTCGATCTGGCCCGGCGCACGGTGGCGAAATACCGCGAGGCAATCGGGATCGGCTCCTCCGTGCAGCGCCGACGGCAGAAGAAGCTGGCGGGGATGTGACGGGCGATCGCGACGGCGTAGCCCTTGCCGCAGCCACACCATTTTCCCGCACGCCCGGATTTTCCTACACACTGCGCTTCTGCTAGTTTCAAGCTTCGGACTTGCGAAACGCCTTGGCCGCGCATCATGGGGGTGGGGCCACCGATGGAAGGAGCATCGAGGAAATCTCATGAATATTCATTAATTTCAAGAGGATCGATCAATCTGCCCAGCTTGACACGGTGTCACCTTCGTCAAGCAGGTGTCACGCATCCGGCAGTGGCCCGCTGTTGCCGCAAAGACTCAGCCATAAAACGGCAAGCGCGTTTACGGCGCGTTAACCTTTCTCGTTCAGATGTTTTGTGGTTAATCGCAGGCAACACCCCCTAACGGGGCGTTACCGCACGAGGTTCGGGGCAAAGGGGGATACCCATGCGTGTACTGTTGATCGAAGACGAGCCGACCACGGCCAAGGCGATCGAGCTCATGCTCACTACCGAAGGTTTCAACGTCTACTCGACCGATCTGGGCGAAGAGGGTTTGGACCTTGGCAAGCTCTACGATTACGACATCATCCTGCTCGACCTCAACCTGCCCGACATGCACGGGTATGACGTGCTCAAGAAGCTGCGCGTCGCCAAGGTGCAGACGCCGGTGCTGATCCTGTCGGGCATCAGCGAGATGGATTCGAAGATCCGCAGCTTCGGCTTCGGCGCTGACGATTACGTGACCAAGCCGTTCCACCGCGAGGAACTGGTTGCCCGGATCCACGCCGTGGTGCGCCGCTCCAAGGGCCATAGCCAGTCGGTCATCCGCACTGGCAAGCTGGCGGTAAACCTCGATGCCAAGACGGTCGAAGTCGATGGTGCGCGGGTCCACCTGACCGGCAAGGAATATGCCATGCTGGAGCTGCTTTCACTCCGCAAGGGTACCACGCTGACCAAGGAAATGTTCCTCAACCACCTCTACGGCGGGATGGACGAACCTGAACTCAAGATCATCGACGTGTTCATCTGCAAGCTGCGCAAGAAGCTGAGCCATGCCTGCGGCGGCGAGAACTACATCGAGACCGTCTGGGGCCGCGGCTACGTGCTGCGCGATCCGGGCGAAGAGGCGGAAGCCGCCTGACTATATCCAATCTGTTCTGATCAGTCTGTTTGGGACGGGAGATGCGCCCGGGGTGGAAACACCCCGGGCGTTTTCCTATGGGCGCCCCATGACAGCGTTCAAAGAAGGCGACCCGACCACGCTCAACCGGCTCTATGGCCGCAGCCAGGGCAAGCCGCTGCGCGCCGGGCAGCAGGAGCTGATCGACAAGCTGCTGCCGCAGATTGCCGTGCCAGCCGAGGGGCCGGTGACGGCGGAGCGGCTGTTCGGGCACGACCGGCCGCTCCATTTCGAGATCGGCTTCGGCGGCGGCGAGCATCTGGCCTACCGCGCCGACCTGCTGCCCGACCACGGCTTCATCGGGGCCGAGCCGTTCGTCAACGGCGTGGCCCAGGCGCTGGTCCATGTCCGCGATGGTCGGCTGGCCAATGTCCGCCTGCACTGGGGCGATGCGCTGGAAGTGCTGGCGCGCATTCCCGATGCCAGCCTGTCGATGCTCTACCTGCTCCACCCCGACCCCTGGCCCAAGGCCAAGCACGCCAAGCGGCGGATGATGAATGACGGGCCGGTCAGGCTGTTCGCCGCCAAGCTGAAACCGGGCGGGGAGTTCCGCTTCGGCACCGACCATGCCGTCTATCTGCGCCACGCGTTGATGGTGATGCAGCGCCATGACGACCTGTTCGAATGGCAGGTCAAGGGCCGGGAAAGCTGGGAGAACCGTCCTTCCGGATGGTGCGAGACGCGCTACGAACACAAGGCCCGCACCGTGTACGGGCACGAGGTCTGGTACTTTCGATTTCGACGACGCTAGAGTACGATATTCTTGTATTACCAAGTACTTAGATGAATCGGCTTACGCCAGAATAGCCTCCATTTCGCTCCTTTTTCCGCTTGCGTGATTACCCGGTGATTGCCAGAAAAGGGACACGAGGTTTCGGATGGCAACA
>NCJP01000161.1:650-4857 GCA_002278985.1 Erythrobacter sp. 34-65-8 | reverse complement strand
CGACTTTCCCAAGGCCAAGGAAAACAAGTACGAAAAGCTGCGCGAAGAACTGACCGCCGAAGTCGAGAGCGTGCAGTTCCATGCCTCCAAGATCGAATTCCTGGTCGACAACCTCTATGCCTTCAACCGCCGCCTGACCGCTCTGGGCGGCCAGATGCTCCGCCTGGCCGAGCGCCACAAGATCAAGCGCAAGGACTTCCTCGAAGCCTATATCGGCAAGGAAATGGACGAAGCCTGGCTCGGACAGTGGGCCAAGAAAGACAAGAAGTGGGCTGCTTTCGCTGAAAAGGAAGGCGAAGCAATCGAGCGCATCCGCGTGGAGATTGCCGACATTGCCAGCCAGACCGGCATGAGCCTCAATGAATTCCGCCGCATCGTGAACATGGTGCAGAAGGGTGAACGCGAGGCGCGCATCGCCAAGAAGGAAATGGTCGAGGCCAACCTGCGCCTGGTCATTTCCATCGCCAAGAAATATACCAATCGCGGCCTGCAATTTCTTGATCTTATTCAGGAAGGCAACATCGGCCTGATGAAGGCGGTCGACAAGTTCGAGTACCGCCGCGGCTACAAGTTCAGCACGTATGCCACCTGGTGGATCCGGCAGGCGATTACCCGCTCGATCGCCGATCAGGCCCGCACCATCCGTATCCCGGTCCACATGATCGAGACGATCAACAAGCTGGTCCGCACCAGCCGCCAGTTCCTGCATGATCAGGGCCGCGAACCGACCCCGGAAGAGATGGCCGAAAAGCTGTCGATGCCGCTGGAAAAAGTCCGCAAGGTGATGAAAATCGCCAAGGAACCGATTTCCCTCGAAACGCCGATCGGCGACGAGGAAGACAGCCACCTGGGCGATTTCATCGAGGACAAGAACGCCATCATCCCCGTCGATGCCGCGATCCAGGCAAACCTCAAGGAAACCGTTACCCGCGTGCTGGCCTCGCTCACCCCGCGCGAGGAACGCGTTCTGCGGATGCGCTTCGGCATCGGGATGAACACCGATCACACGCTGGAAGAGGTCGGCCAGCAGTTCTCGGTCACCCGCGAACGTATCCGGCAGATTGAGGCCAAGGCGCTGCGCAAGCTCAAGCACCCGAGCCGTTCACGCAAGATGCGCTCGTTCCTCGATCAGTGACGGGCCTCCAGGGCTGCTCCAAGCAATGTACGATTGCGGGTCACTGCCAGACGGTTACGCCCAGATGGGCACGAGGCATTGAGCGAACGGCGCGATTGCCATTGCGTGGGCGCCCCCTACCATCGCGAAGTGAGCTTTGAAGTCATCTTCGCGATTGCATGGGCCGTCATCCTGGGCGGGGCAGGCGGTCTGCTGACCAATATCGGGCCGTGGTATCACAACCTGAAGAAGCCGAGCTGGCAGCCGCCCAACTGGCTGTTCGGCCCTGCCTGGACCATCATTCTTGGCCTGGCTGGATGGGCGTTCGTGCTGGCGTGGCGAGGCACTGTCACCGAAACCGAGCAGACGTTCCTGATCGCGCTCTACGCCATCAACTTCGTCTGCCACCTGCTCTGGTCGCCGCTGTTCTTCAAGCTGGAGCGGCCGGACTGGGCGCTGGTCGAAGTGCCCTTCCTGTGGGCTTCGGTCCTGTCCTTGGCCATTTTTCTGCGCGAATGGTCCGTCCTGGCGAGCTGGCTGATCGTGCCTTATCTCATCTGGGTCAGCTTCGCCGCTCTGCTCAACGCGAAGATCGTGCAGCTGAACCGACCGTTCGGAAGACGCTGAGCCGGCGTTCCAGCGGGCCCATACGAAAAAGGCAAGGACACTCGAAGGTGCCCTTGCCCGTTTTCTCAAGTTTCTCGATCATTTGATCAGTACACCCGCTTCTTTGGCTTGATGTACTCGATATCATCGGTCAGCGTGTATTCGTGCACCGGGCGATAGTCGATCTTGACCCCGCCACCCTTGCCGCCCCAGCCTTCGAACCAGGCAACCGTGTGCTTCATCCATTCCTTATCGTCGCGATCGGGGAAGTCTTCATGCGCATGGGCGCCGCGGCTTTCCTTGCGGTTGGCGGCGCTGGCAATAGTGACATTGGCCTGGGCCATCAGGTTGTCGAGTTCGAGCGTCTCGATCAGGTCGCTGTTCCAGATCAGGCTGCGGTCGGTGACGTGGATGTCCTCCATCCGCTTGTTGACGTTGCGCAGCAGCTGCACCCCGTCAGCCAGCAGCTTGCTGTCGCGGAACACGGCGGCGTGCTTCTGCATACCCTTCTGCATGTCTTCACGCACGCGCGCAGTGGGCGAGCCGCCCTTGGCGTGGCGGAAGTGATCAACCCGGCTGAGCGCGAAGTCTGCGCTATCGCGCGGCAATTCATCATGCGCGGTGCCGGGCTTGAGGTTCTCCCGCAGGTGAATGCCGGTTGCCCGCCCAAACACGACGAGGTCGATCAGCGAGTTGGAACCGAGCCGGTTCGCGCCATGCACGGAAACGCAGGCCGCCTCACCCACGGCATAGAGACCCGGCACCACTGCATCCGGATTGCCATCCGGGCCGATGGTGACGACCTGGCCGTGATAGTTACAGGGAATGCCGCCCATGTTGTAGTGGACGGTCGGCGTCACCGGCAGCGGTTCGCGGGTGAGATCGACCCCGGCGAAAATCTTGCCGCTCTCGGTGATGCCCGGGAGGCGCTGGGCCAGAGTCTCGGCCGGAATATGGTCAAGGTGCAGATAGATGTGGTCGCCTTCCGGCCCCACGCCGCGCCCTTCGCGCATTTCGAGCGCCATTGAGCGGGAGACGACGTCGCGCGAGGCCAGGTCCTTCGCCGACGGAGCATACCGCTCCATGAACCGCTCGCCTTCGGAGTTGGTCAGGTAACCGCCCTCGCCCCGTGCGCCTTCGGTAATCAGCACGCCCGCTCCGTAGATCCCGGTCGGGTGGAACTGCACGAACTCCATGTCTTGCAATGGCAGGCCAGCCCGAAGCACCATCCCGCCACCGTCACCAGTGCAGGTGTGGGCGGAAGTGGCAGTGTAATAGCAGCGCCCATAACCGCCCGTCGCCAGCACGACCGAATGGGCCTTGAAGCGGTGGATGGTGCCATCATCGAGGCACATCGCGATCACGCCGACGCAGCGCTTGTTCGGCCCTTCGCCGCGCATGATCAGGTCGATGGCGAAGTATTCGATGAAGAAATCGGCATCGTACTTCAGGCTCTGCTGATAGAGCGCATGGAGCATGGCATGGCCGGTGCGGTCGGCAGCAGCGGCCGTGCGCTGGACCGGGGGGCCTTCACCCATGTTCTGCATGTGTCCGCCGAACGGGCGCTGGTAGATCGTTCCGTCCTCGTTGCGGCTGAACGGCACGCCGGCGTGCTCCAGTTCATAGACCGCCGCCGGGGCCTCGCGGGCGAGGTATTCGATCGCGTCCTGATCACCCAGCCAGTCAGACCCCTTGACGGTGTCATACATGTGCCAGGTCCAGTGATCCGGGCTGTTGTTACCCAGGCTGGCTGCAATGCCGCCCTGCGCCGCCACGGTGTGCGACCGGGTGGGGAAAACCTTGGAGATATTGGCCGTCTTGAGGCCAGCCTCGGCCGCGCCCATGGTTGCGCGCAGGCCCGAACCGCCGGCACCCACCACCACGACATCGTAGGTGTGGTCGATAATCTTGTATGCCGGAGCGGCGTTTGCAGCGGTGGCCATCAGGCGGCTCCTCCCAGAGCGAGGCGGACGACGCAGAACAGGCCGAACGCGGCCCCGCCCAGCGTGGCGAGATTGAGCAGGGTAATCACGGCAAACTTGTTGCCGGGGGTATGGACATAGTCTTCGGTCACGACCTGGAGGCCGAGCCGCGCATGCCAGAACACCGATACGATCAGCAGAGCCATGGCCGTCGCCGGCAGCGGCTGCGACAGGTAACCGGTCACCGTTGCGTGGCTCAGGTCGCCCAGCAGGATCAGGCTGGCGACAAACCAGAGCATGAGCACGAGATTGCCGATCGCCGTAAAGCGTTGCAGCAGCCAGTGATGTGCGCCGTGGTGCGCGGAGCCGAGCCCCCGCACTTTCCCGATGGAAGTTCCGTTACCCATTGCGATCAATCCTCAGCGAAGCAGAACAAGGGCCCAGAAGCCCGCCGTGAGCAGAACACCGATCACCGGCGACGCGATAGACCAGGTGCGGTTGGTCTGAAGCTCATAACCAGCCCCGATATCCATCACGAAGTGGCGCACCCCGCTGCTCATATGGT
>NCJP01000161.1:0-638 GCA_002278985.1 Erythrobacter sp. 34-65-8 | reverse complement strand
CAACCGGCGAGGTAATCAGGTCAGTGAAGGTTGCGTAATATTCCGGGCCGCTGGCAAGCGCGCCCAGCCACCACAGCAGCACGAACAGGCCGACCAGGGCCATGCCGTCGCCGGTTACCCGGTGCAGGATCGAAACCAGCATATGCGGGCCCCATTTCCAGATCTGGAGATGGGGTGAAAGAGGGCGGTTGGCCATGGCGGTGAATCTCGCTTCTTCCCTGTTTGGCACTCCCCTTAGCGCACAGGACGCTTCTGGCAAGAACGTGCGGCCTCGACTCCGCTTGCAAAGTTTCGGATAGCAGCTTGCATGACCTGCATTCTTGTAACCGGATCGAGCCGTGGCATCGGTGCCGCCATTCGCGAACAACTCGAATCACGCTGCATTCGCGTGATCGGCCATGGCCGTCTGGCGCACGACGAACGGACCATCGGCGCAGACATGGCCGATCCGCAAGCTCCTGCTCTGCTGTGGGAGGAGGCCATTGACCGGGCTGGCGGCGCAATCGATGTGCTGGTGAACAACCATGGCCTGTTCGATACCAACCCGCTCGACCGGTCGGACATCGAATGGCTCGATGCGTGGGAGGATACCCTGCGGATCAACCTGACCAGCGCCGCACAGCTCAGCCGGTTCGCAG
>NCJP01000160.1 GCA_002278985.1 Erythrobacter sp. 34-65-8 | reverse complement strand
GGTGCTCGGTGCTCAGTTCGGCAACGTCTTCGTGGGCGTCCAGCCCGCCTTCGGTTACGAAGGTGACCCGATGCGGCTGCTGTTCGACGGCGATTTTGCCCCGACCCATGCCTTCTCGGCCTTCTACCGCTGGGTCCGTGAAGACTTCGGCGCGCACGGCGTGCTCCATTTCGGCACCCATGGCGCGCTCGAATTCATGCCCGGCAAGCAGACCGGCCTGTCGGCCCGCTGCTGGCCGGAGCGGCTGCTGGGCGACCTGCCCAACTATTACCTCTATGCTTCCAACAACCCGTCCGAAGGCATTCTCGCCAAGCGCCGCTCGGCCGCCACGCTGGTCAGCTATCTCACCCCGCCGCTGGCACAGGCGGGCCTCTACAAGGGCTTTGCCGAACTGAAGGCGAGCGTCGATCGCTGGCGCAGCGCAGCGGCTGCGGACGAGCGCGAGGCGCTGGAAGCGCTGATCACCGAACAGAGCGTGGCGCTCGATATCGAGACAGGTTCGATCGAGGATCTGGCGGCGAACCTGTACGAGCTCGAAAAGTCCCTCATCCCCCACGGCCTCCATGTGCTGGGCAGCCCGCCAGCCGGGGCTGCGCGCGAGGAATTGCTCGACGCCATGGTCGCCGCCGATCTCGAAGCAGGGCAAGGCAGCGAACATGGGCTGGCCCGTGGGAAGCTCGGTGCGCTGCTCGATTCGTGCGATGAACTGGGCGCGCTGGTCCGTGCACTCGATGGACGCTATGTGGCACCGGCACCCGGCGGCGACATTCTTGCCAACCCGGCGGTGCTGCCGACCGGGCGTAATATCCACGGCTTTGACCCGTTCAGCATTCCCAGCCGCTTCGCCTGCCGCCAGGGCCAGCAGCAGGCCGAACAGCTGATCGCCCGCCACATGGCTGGCGGAGAGCCCTTCCCCGAAAGCCTCGCCATGGTGCTGTGGGGCACCGACAACATGAAGAGCGAAGGGGTCCAGCTAGCTCAGGCGCTGACCCTGATCGGTGCCCGCCCGCGGCTCGACAGCTACGGCCGCCTGTGCGGGGCCGAGCTGATCCCCTTGGCGGAACTCGGGCGGCCCCGGATCGACGTGGTGGCCACGCTGTCCGGTATCTTCCGCGATCTCCTGCCGATGCAGACCCGCCTGCTGGCCGAAGCAGCCCTGCTCGCCAGCCGGGCCGAGGACGAGCCGCTGGAGATGAACTTCGTGCGCAAGCACAGCCTCGCGCACCAGGCCGCCCACGGCTGCGACCTCGAAACCGCCTCGCTGCGGGTCTTCTCGAATGCCGAGGGTGCCTATGGGGCCAACGTCAACCTGATGATCGACGGCGGCGCCTGGACCGATCCGGACGAACTGGCCAACGCCTTCGAAACGCACAAGGGCTATGCCTACGGCGTCAAGGGCGCCCCGGTGCAGCACCGCGCGATGATGCAGAGCGCCCTGCGCGATGTCGATTTTACCTACCAGAACCTCGAAAGCGTCGAAGTCGGCATCACCGACCTTGACCAGTATGTCGACGGGCTCGGCGGGGTCAGCCGCTCGGTCGCCCGGGCCAAGGGCAAGCCAGCGCCGGTCTATATCGTCGATGCTACCCAGGGCGCGACCAAGGTCCGCACCCTGGCCGAGCAGATCGATCTTGAGACACGCAGCCGCACCCTCAACCCCAAGTGGTTCGAAGGGATGCTCAAGCACGGGTTTGAGGGCGTGCGCTCGATCGAAAGCCATGTGACCAACACCATGGGCTGGTCAGCCACGACCGGGCAGGTCGCCCCCTGGGTCTACCAGCAGATCAGCGAGACCTTTGTCCTCGACCAGGACATGCGCGAGCGCCTGTCCGCCCTGAACCCCAAGAGTTCCGCCCGGGTGGCGGGGCGGCTGCTGGAGGCCTGCGAACGGCGCCTGTGGGAGCCCGACGAAGCGACATTGCAGGCGCTGCGCGCTGCGAGCGACGATCTGGAAGATCGGCTCGAGGGCGTGATTGCGGCTGAATGAGGAGAATACGATGAACCTGCTAGACCCCCGCGCGCGCTTCAGCCCTCCCGACGGCGAGGGTTCGGTGCAGGTCTCGCTCGACCCGAGCGATGCGATCAAGAACGCCAAGGTGTTCGCGGTCTACGGCAAGGGCGGGATTGGCAAGTCGACCACGTCTTCCAACCTTTCGGCCGCCTTTTCCAAGCTGGGCCACCGGGTGCTGCAGATCGGGTGCGATCCCAAGCACGATTCGACCTTCACCCTGACCAAGAAGCTGATGCCGACCGTGATCGACGTGCTCGAAAGCGTCGAGTTCCATTCCGAGGAACTGCGTCCGGAAGACTACATGTTCGAAGGCTACAACGGGGTGATGTGCGTGGAGGCAGGCGGGCCGCCCGCCGGCACCGGCTGCGGCGGGTATGTGGTGGGGCAGACGGTCAAGCTGCTTAAACAGCACCACCTGCTCGACGAGACTGACGTGGTGATCTTCGACGTGCTGGGCGATGTCGTGTGCGGCGGCTTTGCCGCTCCCCTGCAGCACGCCGACCGGGCGCTGGTGGTGGCGGCCAACGATTTTGACAGCATCTTCGCCATGAACCGGATCGTCGCCGCGATTGGCGCCAAGGCCAAGAACTACAACGTCCGCCTTGCCGGAGTGATCGCCAACCGCTCTGCCGCGACCGACGAGATCGACCGCTTCAGCGACGCGATCGGGATGAAGCGGCTGGCCCATTTCAAGGATCTCGATGCGATCCGCCGCTCGCGCCTGAAGAAATGCACCCTGTTCGAGATGGACGAGACGCCCGAAGTCAAAGCCGCGCAGGATGAATACCTGCGGCTCGCACGGCTGCTGTGGGCCGGGGTCGACCCGATCGAGGCGCGGCCGATGAAGGACCGCAATATCTTCGACTTCCTGGGGTACGAATGATGGCGACGCAGCCGTTTCCCCAAGGCCATGCCATCCAGCCTGCTACCCGCTACGACGCGCAGCGGGAAAAGCTGGCTGCCTATTTTGACGGGACCGCCCGCAAGGCGTGGATCGACCTCACCTCCGATGCCAGGGTCAGCGGCATTCGCGCCACTGTCCGCGCGGGCCGGGACGAGATGCGCAGCACGCTGGCCAGTTGGCTGCCGCATGACCTGCGCCGCACCGGCGTGCTCGATGCCGGGTGCGGCACCGGGGCGCTCAGCGTTGAACTGGCGCTGCGCGGCGGGGACATTACCGCCGTCGACATTGCCGGCGGGCTGGTGGAGATCGCGCGTGAGCGGGCCCCGTCGTTCCTCGGCCACGGCCGGATCGATTGGCATGTCGGCGACATGCTCGATCCCGCGCTGGGCCACTTCGACCACGCGGTCGCGATGGATTCGCTGATCCACTACACGCTGGAAGATATGGTCGCGACGCTGACCAAGCTCTCGCGCCATTGCCACCGCTCGATCCTGTTCACCTTTGCGCCCTACACCCGGCTGCTCGGGGCGATGCACAGCGCAGGCAAGCTGTTTCCGCGCGGCAACCGGTCGCCTGCGATCGTGCCGATTTCGGAAGCCGACCTGCGGCGCAGCCTCGCCGCACTGGACGGCTGGTCGGTCGGGCGCAGCCACCGCGTATCGAGCGGCTTCTACACCTCCCACGCGCTAGAACTGGTCAAGCGCGGATGACACGCAGCGGCGCCCTTGCAGCAAAATGGACCCGGGTGGCGATCACCTGGCTGCCCTTTGCTGACGCTGCGAGCGCCGACCTGCCGCTTCCGCGCCTGCTCAGGCTCGCCCTGTTCCAGGTGACCATCGGGATGGCGACCGTGCTGCTGACCGGCACGCTCAACCGGGTGATGATCGTCGAGCTGGGCGTGCCTGCCGCGCTGGTCGCCCTGCTGATCGCGGTGCCCCTGCTGGTCGCCCCCATGCGCGCGGTGATCGGGCACCGGAGCGACAACCACCGCTCCGTGCTGGGCTGGCGGCGGGTGCCCTATATCTGGTTCGGCACGCTGATGCTGTTTGCCGGCCTTGCCATCATGCCGATGGCCCTGCTGCTGCTGAGCCGCCCGGATGCCTTCGTGCTCGGTGTGGCGGCCAGTTCGCTCGCCTTCCTGCTGACGGGTGCGGGCACCCATGTCGCGCAGACTGCCGGGCTCGCCCTCGCGACCGACCTCGCCCCCGCCGAAAAACGCCCGCGCGCGGTTGCACTGCTCTATGTCATGCTGCTGGTCGGCATGATGGCAAGGCCGGCAAACAGCATCAGCGTGC
>NCJP01000159.1 GCA_002278985.1 Erythrobacter sp. 34-65-8 | reverse complement strand
AGCAGGCCGAGGCCGTGCGCCCGCGCCAGCGCATCAAGCCGGTCGATCCGGGCCATGTCATCGCCGGAGTAAAGATAGCTCGCCGCAAGGTGGCGCAAGCTGGGAAGCTGGCGGGCGATATGGGGAATAAGCTCTGCGAATGAAGCGGTTAGAGAAGTGGTTTCACGCAGAGGCCGCAGGGAAGAAGAGAGACGCAGAGAGGCCGCGCTTGCGGCGCAGCCGCTCTCCTCTTCAAACGGCTCCGACAGAGGCAACGATGCGGCCAGCGAAGGTGCCTTCGGCACGAAGGATGTCTCCGCGTCTCCCTTCTCCTCTGCGTCTCTGCGAGAAACAGGAAAGGGTACGACATTGCTCGGCACGGCGATGGTAAACTGCCCGTCGAGATCGTCCGGCGGCAGGAGCACCAGTTGAACATGCCCCTCACCTTCCTTGGCCGAATGCTCCGCCAGCATCGCGAGCGAAATGTCGCACGCACCCTTGGCCTGCCATTCTCCACCGAGTGTACGCATCCGCCCGGCGCTGATCAGGCGGCACAGGCGGCCATAGGCGGTGCGGTCCACCGGATAGGCGAGGAAGGCCAGCCCCTCGACCGTCTCGATCCGGCACCCGATCACCGGGCGCAGCCGCAGGGTCCTGGCCTCGCCATGCAGCCGCACCACTCCGGCCATCGAATTGGCATCGGCAATCCCGATCGCATCATAGCCGAGCGTGCGCGCCGCTGTGACCAGATCGACCGCGTCCGACGCGCCGCGCAGGAAGCTAAAGCACGATACCAGCCCCAGCTCCACAAACGGGCTGGGGGATGGCGGCGCTATGGAGTCAGGATCAACCTCGATCCGGCGCTTGTCTGGAGTGAGCGGGGCGTCGGGCACGTCACCCCTCCAGCTCCGCCAGCCGCGCGGCCACTTGCGCGAGATCCCCGGCAAAATGCCGCTCCTGTTCGGCCTGCGCCTCCCCCTCGAGCCGGAGGAGGTAGGACGGGTGGACCGTCAGCCACAGCTCGCTGCCGTCCTCCAGCGGGATCGCCTGGCCACGCTCACGCCCGACGCTGACCGTGCGCCCCAGCAGCGCCCGCGCCGCACTGGCCCCCAGCGCCAGCACCAGCCGGGGCCGCACCAGCGCGCGCTCGCTCTCCAGCCACCAGCGGCAGGTGTCGATTTCCTTTGCGGTGGGCGACTGGTGCAGCCGCCGCTTGCCGCGCCCAGAACCCCGCACCACATACTTGAAATGCTTGACCGCGTTGGTGACATAAGCCGCGCTCCGGTCGATCCCGGCTGCAGCGAGATGCCGGTCCAGCACCTGCCCCGCCGGGCCAACGAACGGGCGCCCGGCCTCATCCTCCTGGTCGCCCGGCTGTTCGCCGACGATCATCAGCCCGGAAAATCCATGATCGTTACCGCGCGCCCCCTCGCCTGCCACTGCCCGGTTTTCGAGCGCCCCGATCGGGCAGGCGCGGCAGGCGTGAATCCCCTCTCCCAGCGCCGCCAGGGTGGCAGGCCGTTCGCCAAACTCGCTGCTTCCGGCTGCCACCATGCGCGATTCCCGGGCCTGCGCCCCGGCGATCAGCTCAGGGATGAGCGCAGCCTCGGGCATATTCTTCCAGTACTTGCGGGGCATTTCCTTCAGCATGGCCCCGATCTTCAAACGTGCCGGGTTGAAAATCGATGCATAGTACGTGCGCCACAGATCCTCTGCCGGATCGCCTTCCGGGGCATCGCTATGCTGCGCCGGTGGCCCCTCTTCCAGCACCGCGCCATCCCAGTGCAGGCAGCCTTGCGGGGTCAGGATCGACCAGCGCATCGAGGCGAAACGGCGGACAAAGAAGGCCGCATTGGCGCGCAGGATATGATGCTCCGGCTCGAACCAGGCGACATAGTGTTCACCCACTTCGGCTTCGTCTGATTCCACCAGCCTGAAACGCAGGAAGGCGCGCATCTTGTGAATGTCGCGCCGCACGGCCTTGGCCAGATCCTCGGCCCGCCGCACGTCAAGGTCTGCCTTGTCCTCCATGATCCCCGGACTGCGCTGGAGCCGCCATAGCAGACGGTAGAGCAGGCCGAAGCGCGCGGGGTCCTTGTGCAGCACCACGTTCTTCGCCAGCTCGACAAACCGGCGGCTGGCGCGCACCGGCGGGGCGTCGCGAGGGGGAGCGGGCAGGCGCAGCGCGGCATTGGCCGGTCTCTGGTACGCGAACAGGTCCCCCACCCCGCCCGGCTCGGCCCAAGTGATCCGATCGGGTGGGACATCGGCCTGCACCAGCGCCCGCGCCCGTTCCCGCCACAGGTCGAAATCGTCTGGCTCAGGCAGGTGCACGGCATAGTGGCTGCCGGCAGCGAGATGCTGAAGCGCGGTCATGCCGCGAACAGTTCCAGCTGTTCCTGCCTGGGTGCCAGCAGCGCGCGCAGGTCGGCGCGGTCGGTCAGCGTGACCGGGCGCCAGTCAAGCGTACAGATGAACGGGCGGACCTTGGCAATCGACTGGGTCAGCCGCGCCACGTCGTCCAGCCGCAAGGTACGGTGGCGGCGACTGGCGAGGATCCGCTGGACCGCCTTGACGCCCAGCCCCGGCACCCGCAGCAGCTGCTCGCGCCCCGCGCGGTTGACATCGACCGGGAAAGCCTCGCGGAATTTCAGCGCCCAGGCAAGCTTGGGATCAATATCGAGCGGCAGCATCCCGTCGGCCTCGGTCGCCTGCATTACCTCGGCGGGCTGGTAACCATAGAACCGCATCAGCCAGTCCGACTGGTAGAGCCGGTGCTCGCGGATCAGCGGCGGGCGCTTCAGCGGCAACACGGCGCTGGCATCGGGAATGGGGCTGAAGGCACTGTAATAGACCCGGCGCAGGCGGAAATTGTCATAGAGGCGGCTGGCCTTGCCGACGATATCGGCATCGGTCGCAGCATCGGCACCGACGATCATCTGGGTCGACTGGCCCGCGGGGGCAAATCGCGGGGCGTGGCGAAAGCGTTTGCGCGCATCCTTGGCCTCGACGATGTCGCTCCTGAGCTTGCCCATCGCCCCTTCGATCTGGCGCGCGCTCTTGTCCGGCGCCAGGCGGACCAGCCCGGCATCGGTCGGCAGCTCGACATTGATCGACACCCGGTCAGCATAGAGGCCCGCCTGGTGGACCAGCTGCGGGTCTGCCTCGGGAATAGTCTTCAAGTGGATGTAGCCGCGAAAGTCGTGCTCCTCCCGCAGGATACGGGCCACTTCTACCAGCTGCTCCATGGTGTGGCTGGAGCTCTTCACGATGCCGGAGGAGAGGAACAGCCCCTCGATATAGTTGCGGCGGTAAAAGCTCAGCGTCAGGTCGACCACTTCCTGCGGAGTGAAGCGCGCGCGGCGCACGTTGCTGCTCTTGCGGTTGACGCAGTAATGGCAGTCGAACACGCAGTGGTTGGTCAGCAGGATCTTCAGCAGCGAGATGCACCGGCCATCGGGTGCATAGGCATGGCAGATGCCCATCCCCTCGGTCGAGCCAATCCCTTTTCCGCCCAGGGAGTTGCGCTTGGCCGTCCCGGACGAGGCGCAAGAGGCATCGTATTTCGCCGCATCGGCGAGGATTTCGAGCTTCTGGAGAGTGGTGAGAGACGACATTTGTTCTCTATATGTTCTATACCCTCCCCTGCCAAGAGCCTTCGCCTCAGCGGTAACGCCGCAGGCTCCAGGTCATGCAGGCACAGAACACCGCCTCTTCAAACGCCCCGCTCACGATCCGGCCCATCCGGCCCAACCCCTGTTCACCGAACGCCTCCCCGATCCCGTCGAGGCGAAAACGCGACCCGGGAAAGGCCGAAAGCAGTTCTTGCAGGCTGCCCGCCATCAACCGGCCGTCAAGCAAGGTCACGGCCAGGCCAGCAACCAGGCCCAGCATGACGGCCAACACGACCGGGTAGCGAACCCGGTCGGCTGCCACCACGGCCAGGCCGATCGCTGCTCCGGTGATCACCCCCTCCAACGCACCGGCGAACTGTCCGACGGTGCGGCCGAACAGCAGCCGGAACGCGTCCGAGCCGACCAGGTTGGCCATCGCTCCGGTGATCAGCCCGCCCAGCGCCCCGCCTGCCATGCTCCAGTACCAGCCCGGCTGCGGGAAGGAGCGGGCAACAGCGATGCCGGCCGCAATGCCGCAGCCGGCGACGGCTGCCGAAAAAAGCGTGACCAGCACCAGCACCAGCAACAGTGACAGCGCCCCGCCTTCCGCACCGGGCTGCGCGGCGCCGAGGGCGCC
>NCJP01000158.1 GCA_002278985.1 Erythrobacter sp. 34-65-8 | reverse complement strand
TTACCCGGTGATTGCTAGCCGAAAAAACAGGGATCAAAAAATGCTGATTAGTGATTATATATCCGTGTATTATGATAGTATGATCACTAAGGTGTGGTACTTCGCCGATGCTGTCATGGCCGATGTGAAGCAACTGGGCGGCGACGGCGGGGTGATCCTCGTCACGCCGGAAGGCGATGCGATCTTCAGCTTCAACACCAGCGGCATGTATCGCGGGCGGGCGACCAGCGCGGGCGTGAACGAAGTGGCGATTTTCGGCGGTGAGGACCAGGCCTCGGCCACACCCGATCACTGAAGCCCCTTCCCTTGAGGGAAGGGGTTGGGGATGGGTGTTCGGCATCCGCAAGCGTGGAACCCCCACCCCCAGCCCTTCCCCATGGGGAGGGGAGATGCGGCACCGGCTTACCGTGTTGCGAACTGCGCCAGCACCCGGCCCGTTTCCGCCATCGCCGCCAGCGCGGCCGGGTCCATCCGCAGGTGCTGCTGCGCCGCACGGAAATAGACCGCGAAGGTAATCGGTGCGCGGCCCGCCGGTTCGACGAAGCCGACGTCGACATAGACGCTGCCCATGCCCGGCGCGAGCGAGGTGCCGGTCTTGTCGCCCGCGGGCCATTCGGGCGGCAGGCCTGCCCGGACCCGGTCCAGACCAGTGCGGGTCTCGATCAGCCACTGGCGCAGCTCCGCCTTGCGCGGGGCGTCGAGCACCGGGCCATAGAGCAGCGCGGCCACGGTGCGGGCCATGGCATCGGGCGTGGTCGTGTCGCGCAGATCGCCGGGCGGGACCAGGTTGAGCTCGGGCTCGATCCGGTCGAGGCGGCTGGTCTCGTCACCCAGGCTGCGCCAGAACGCGGTCAGCGCTTCCGGCCCGCCCAGTTCGCGCAGCAGGGCGTTGGCAGCGGCATTGTCGCTGGTCGTCTGGGTCGCCCGCGCCAGTTCGCGCAAGGTCGCCCCTTGCTCCAGCCTCTCGGTGGTGAAGGGCGAGTATGACATCAGGTCGGCCCGGGTCCAGCGCACCAGCCGGTCAGCGTCGATCACCCCGGCCCGGTCGCGGGCCAGCACCATGGCCGCCAGTGAGAGCTTGAACGAAGACGCATGGGGAAACCGGGCAAAACCATTGTGGCTCACCGTCTCGCCGGTGCCGGTGTCATGGAAGCTCGCCCCCAGCACGCCGTTCGCGCCTGCCTCGATGATCCGCAGGCGCAGGGCATAGCGGTTGGCGATCGTGGGCGACACCGGCACGCAGGCGGCGAGGCTGAATGCTCCCGCACCCGCCAGCAACTGGCGCCGGCCGAGCAAGACCTCGTCATTGGTCATCGTGCTTGTCCTTCTTGCGCTTGCCGAACCGCATGCCCCCTTCTAGCCGGGCGCGCAACTGGGCGTAGAACGCCTCGAGGAAGGCGCGCTCGTCGCCTGCGCCCGGTTCCCAGCCGATCTTGCGGCAGATTGCCTGATGCACTGCCGCCATGGCTTCCGGCCGGCCTTCGCGCAGGACCCGCTCCAGCGTCTGCAATTCATACTCGCCGTAGATCGAAAGCTCTTCGGCTCCGAAGCGGTAGGCGGCGCCGGTGACGGCGCTGGCGTGGTCCCGCATGGCCCCCTGGGTGGACAGGGCATCGGCCAGCCGGGTGCGCGGGGCATCGACCACCCAGGTGCCCGCCACCAGGTCGCCCGCGCGCAGCGCGTCGCGGTTGAAGAAGGGGAACAGCATGAAGACGAGGAACCACAGCGTTGCCGCCATCCCGGCGTTGCCCGCGTCCCCGCTCGGCGCGACCATCAGCAGCACCAGCGGCAGGAACAGTTCGATATCGCGCAGCAGGTTGCGCGCCAGCACGGCTTCGGCAGTCAGCCGTCCGCCGTCACGCGCGGCGACCCGGATGCCGACCGCGCGCTTGCCGAAGGTTGCGCCGCGCGGGCCGAGTTCCATGACGATGAAATAGCCGTTCCACAGGAAGAACCAGAACAGGGTCCAGATCACCAGCAGGAATTCGCCCGCACCGGCCTGGTCGATCTCGGCGTCGAGGCTGAACAGCCCGCTGGCGAGGTAGATCAGCAGCAGGGTCACCAGCAATGCTGACATGAACAGGATCACCATGTCGAGGATCAGCGCCCCGGCCCGGGCCCCCCGGCTGGCGATCCGGAACGGCAGTGCGATCCCTTCAGGGGTGACCAGCTCGCGCAGGCGTTTGTCGACGTAAGCGGCGCTCATGGCGCGGTGCCCTGGGCGCGGATGGCCTGACGGTCGCGGCCGTGGAAGGCGTAGAAATAGACCAGCCAGAACACCAGCATGAACAGGCCCACGATGGCGCGGGTCTCGGTTCCGGCCAGCTGGCGCGGAAAGGCTTCGAGCAGGGCGGCAAAGACCAGCATCAGCACCACGCCGACCATGACCTGCGCACCGCGCCGGCCTGCCTCGGCTGCTGCTGCCATGACGCTGCGCCGGCCCGGAAAGGCCATCTTGCGCCCGATGTGGAGGCCCGCTGCCCCGGCCAGCAGGATGGCGAACAATTCAGTCGTCCCATGCACGCCCAGCCAGGCGAGGAACGGCAGCAGCAGCCCGGCATCGTGATAGAGCCACAGCATCGCCCCCAGCACCGCCATGTTGTGGACCAGCAGCAGGAGCGTGGGCACTCCGAAAGCAAATCCGAGCGCGAAGGCGAGGATCGAAACCCCGGCATTGTTCTGGAACAGCTGCGCGGCAAACGCGGTCAGCCCGCCGGTGCTGTCCTCCACCTTGAGCGTTTCGAGCAGCACCTCGCGGCTGGCACCGGGCACACGGGTGTCGGCAAACTGGGTCGGCACCAGCGAGAAATACCATTCCTGGTCGCGCGCCACGAGCAGCCAGCCGGCCACCGTTCCCATCACCATCACGAACAGCGCGATGCAGCTGTCGAGCCAGATTTCGCGCACCGCCTTGCTCAGATCGCCGCCCAGGAACCGGCGTAGCCAGGCGGTCACGCCTTCGCGCGGGCCATAGACCTGGAACCAGGCGCGCTGGACCAGCGCCTCCAGATAGGTGAGCGTCGCCGCGTCGAGCGAGGTCTCGCGCGCTACGGCGAGGCTGGAGGCGGCGGTGCGATAGAGCGTGGGCAGGGCCAGCACGTCTTCGTCCGACAGGCCGCGCAGGCGCCCCTTCTCGATCCGGGTCAGCATGGCTTCGAGCCGCGCCCAGTCCTGCTCGCGCTCCAGCCGGAAGCGGTCGGACCGCAGGGCCGCCGCCGCGACATCGGGCGGCGCGGCGGCCAGTTCCTTGCGGCCGAGCAGCGATCCGAGCACGGGCGTCTTCATCCGATCGCCCCCTTGCGCTTGATTTCGAGGTAACGGTCGATCAGCCGGTAGCCGATCTGCTGGTATGGCGCTTCGAGCACATCGACCCCGAGTGCGCGCAGCCGCTGCAGCACCAGCGCGCGCTGGCGGGCCAGCGTGTCGGCAGTGACAGCTATGGCGATATCACCCACCGTCTCGGGCTCGGCCGACTGGAGCTGGGCCAGCTCGGTGTCTTCCATCGTCACCACCAGCACCAGGTGCCGCTCCACCAGCCGCCCGACGCTCTCGATCATCAGCTCCGCCCCGGTCGGGTCGGTAAAATCGGAAAACAGCACCACCAGCGAGCGGCGCTGCAAGCGGGCTGCCAGAGTGGCGAGGGCGAGGACGAAATTGGCTTCCTCGGCATGATAGTCGAGCCCGGCCGCGGCGGACTGGAGCTGGTGGAATGCGCGCGCATCGGCCACGAACGGCGTCATCACTTCGGGTGTGCGGGCAAATCCGAACAGGGCCACCCGATCACCGCCCTTGAGTGCGACATAGGCGGCGGTCAGCGCGGCGGTAACCGCCCGGTCAATCCGGGGCAGACCGTCCACCGGCTCGCACATCGCCTGCCCGCAGTCGAACGCGAACACGATCTGGTTGTTGCGCTCGCTCTCGTTTTCGCGGGCATAGAGCCGGGTGTGGCGGGCGCTGGCCTTCCAGTCGATCCGGCGGCGATCCATGCCCGGCTCATATTCGCTCAGGGCCTCGAACTGGGTTCCTTCTCCGCGAATGCGCCGCGCAATCAGGCCGAATTGGGCATCGCGCAGATAATTCTGCAATTCGGGTGAGCGGATTGGCGACAGGCGCTCGACCGGCTCGAAGCACAGCCTGGTGCCGCCGGCGATCCAGCATGGCAACGCGAACTCGACGCGCATGCCGAAGGCCAACAGACCACGCTGGGGCCTTATCACCGTTCCTGGCATTGAGGCACG
>NCJP01000421.1 GCA_002278985.1 Erythrobacter sp. 34-65-8 | reverse complement strand
CGCAACTTTGGGGGCGATCCAGTTCCTCGCTGCGCCGCTGGTCGCCAGCTACTTCGCACAGCCGATGGTGGCAGACCTGCTGCGGGTTCAGGCGGTCATGTACCTGCTTACCCCGTGGCTGGCGCTGCCCCACGCCATGCTGAGCCGCAAGATGGACTTCCGCCGCCCGGCGCAAATCCGGTTGCTGGCATCGCTTGCAGGGGCCGGAACCGCGCTCGCCTGCGCCCTGGGTGGGGCAGGCGTTTGGACACTGGTGGCAGCCCCGATGGCCCTGTTCCTGACCGAGGCGGTCGGCATGACCATCGCCGCGCGCGCGCCGCTGCGGCCCAACTTCGATTTCACGGGGCTGGGAGGAATTGCCGGATTCGGCGGCCTGATGACAGCCACCCAGTTCTTCTGGTTCGTCCAGAGCCAGGCTGACGTGATCATCGCCGGGCGCGTGCTCGATGTCCGCAGCCTGGGCATCTACACCACCGGCCTGTTCCTGGCCCAGTTGCTGGCGACCAAGTTCGTGCCGCCGGTCAACGAGGTCGCCTACGCCGCCTATGCCCGGATGCAGGGAGCCGGAGGCGAGGCCTTGCTGGCCACCGTCAGGCTGGTCCTGCTGGTGGCACTGCCAGCCTACGCCGGGATGGCCGTGATTGCTGATCCGCTGGTGCTGGTGCTGCTGGGCAAACAATGGACCGGCATCGCCGCGATCCTGCCGATCCTGTCACTGGCCATGGCCATGCTGACCCTGCAGATCCTGTTTGCCCCGGCCACCAACGCCCTCGGCAAGCCTGGCATCGCGCTCAAGGTCTCGATGATCGGCAGCGTGGCCACCGGCTTCGCCTGGGCCTGGGTGGGCGGCGTGGCAGTGATGCTGGCAGTGACCATCGCACTGTCTGTCCGCACCCTGGGGCTATCCCTGAGGAAGCTGGCGGGTGCGGTGTTGCCGCCGGGGCTTGCGGCAGGTGCGATGGCAGCAGGTGTTGCGGCGACAGCGCAAGTCCTGCCGCCGATGCCGGCCATGGGCCAACTTGGCTTGCTGATACCGCTGGGCGCGGCCTTCTATGGCGCAGTGCTCTGGCTTATCGCACGTGACCGGCTGGTGGAGGCCTACCGGTTCGCCGTGGGAACCGCAGCGGGAAGCGCCGCACCGGCCAGCGGCTAGCCCTCAGGCCGCATCCGCCAGACGAACCTGCGCCGAAACAAGCCGGCTCATGACCTTGAGGTCCTGCTCGCGCAGTTGCAGCGCCGCGTCGGCCCACAGTTCAGTGATGCGGTTCAGCTCGTCGAGTTCGAGATGCCAGGAAATCTTCATCGCCCTGCGCGCGTTGACCAGCCCGGCATGACGTCGCTCCGCCTTGCGGATGAAGTCACGGCACGCCTCCAGCCCCTCGCCCGCTTCGGCCAGCTGGTGGACCAGGCCAAGGTCGTACATTTCCTCGGCCGTATAGGTCTGGTTCGAGGTGATCAGCCGGTCTGCCATCGCGCTGCCGATCTTGCGGCTGAGCAGGGCATGGGCGCCCATGCCCGGGAACAGTCCGAACATGATCTCGGGCAAGCCGAAGGTCGCGCCCCGCTCGGCCACGATATAGTCGAACGACAGCAGTGCCTCGAACCCGCCGCCGAGCGCGGCCCCTTCAACCAGGCCAATGGTCAGCATCGGAATGCCGAGCGTCTGGATGTTGCGGTGGAGGATTGCGCAGCA
>NCJP01000157.1 GCA_002278985.1 Erythrobacter sp. 34-65-8 | reverse complement strand
CGGCATGATCGGCTTCATGGCCCTGTTCGCCTATTTCTACCTCCTCGGCATTCATCCGGACGGGCGTGGTCCGCCGCCGCCGCTGGGCCAGACCGCGCTGATCGTTTCCCTGCAGGCTGCCGCGCTCACGGGCGCATGGGGTGCGCGTCGGCTTCTCAGGCGGCGACACGGCAAACCACCAGGCGATCTTCCCTGGATGGTCGCTGCCCTGGCAGTGGTGCTGCTCGTTGGCGCGCTCTGGCTGGATGTGACCGGATGGCTTGGCACCGGCCTGCATCCCACCACCAGCGGCATGGGCGCGACCGTGTTCATGCTCAGTGTGCTGCAGGGCCAGGTGGTGATCGTTTCCGCGATCATGGCAGTCTACCTCGCCTTCCGCGAGGCGCGCGGGCTCCTGACCACGCCGACCAACGTGACCATGGATATCGTCGCCCGCTTCATCGGCTTCAGCGCCCTGCAGGGCGCGGTGTTCACCCTTGTGCCGAGGCTGTTTCCCGGTGGCTGAGCAAGGCGATCCGATCGAGCGGCCCGCGATCTACCGGACGCTGGTGGTGGCCTTCGCGGTGTGGGCGGCGCATTTCATGGTCGCCTATGGCGCTGCGCTGGTGTTTCCGGGCCAACCGCTCGCGCGCTGGATTGCGATTGCCGCCTTGCTGGTGGCAATTGCCGCTCTGTTCGCGTGGGTGCGGCGGATCGGTCGGCCACGCCCTCCGCTGGCGCTCGCTGCGATGGGGCTCGCAGGCGTTGCAATCGTGCTTGGCACTTTTCCGGCAATCGTGGGTTGATGGGGCGGGTCGGGCGAACAGGGGCAGGAGGGGGACAGACCACGCAAAGGGAGAACGGCCCGATGGACCATGCCGCCGTGCACCACCGAACTTTTGTAAATCCCCTCCACGCAATTCTGCTGGCCTTTCCGGTTGCGCTCTATCCTGCGGCGCTGCTGGCAGACATCGCCTATCTCAACACTGCCCAGATCCAGTGGACCAACTTCGCCGCCTGGCTGATCGCCGGGGCGGATGTTGCTGCCGGGTTGTTGCTCGCGTGGGCGATCCTGACATTGTTCTTCGGTCGCGCACGCCACGCCCGGGGGCGCGCCTTTCTCTACATCGCTGTCATTGGCGTGATGTTCTTCGCCGGTGTGCTTAACGCTTTCCAGCACGCGCGCGATGGCTGGCATTCGGTTGGCACGCTGGGCCTTGCCCTGTCGATTGTGTGCACCGTGCTCGCCCTTTTCGCGGCGTGGATCGCCTATGGGAGTACCATTCGCGAGGAGGTGCGGACATGAAACGGCAGCACCTGACCTTGATCGCGCTAGCCGGCACGATCGCCGCCTGCGCGCCCGAAAGCGACCCTTCGCTTGACCAGACGGGCGCGACGCCCGAGCTTCCCGAGCTCAGGGATTCGCTGATCCCGGCGATGAAAATCTCCCCGCCTCAGGACTGGGGCGGCGAACTCCCCACGGTTCCTGCGGGCTATTCGATCATGCCGGTTGCGCAGGACCTGAAGATACCCCGCCAGATCCTGATCCTGCCAAACGGAGACCTGCTGGTGGCCGAAGGGTCGGGCGGAAATGCTCCGGCGCTTAGGCCCAAGGACATCATTGCCGGTTTCATCAAGAAACAGGGCAAGAGCCCGGTCAAGGGCGGCGACCGCATCACCTTGCTGCGCGACGAGGATGGCGACGGGCAGACCGATCTGCAGACCACCTTCATTGACGGGCTCGACGCACCTTACGGCCTCGCCTTCGTGGACGGGACGATCTACGTCGCCAACCAGGGCAATCTCGTCAGCTTCCCCTACACTGAAGGGGCGACCCGGATCACGGCTGCCCCCACCGAGCTGACCAAGCTGCCGGCCAAGATCAACCACCACTGGACCAAGGCCATGACTGCCAGCCCGGACGGCACCACGCTCTATGTCGGCATCGGCTCCAACAGCAACATCGGCGAGCGGGGCATGGACGTGGAGGAAGACCGGGCGGTGGTCTGGGAAATCGACCGAGTGACGGGTGCCAGCCGCGTGTTTGCCTCGGGCTTGCGCAATCCGACCGCGATGGACTTCAATCCATGGACTGGCGAATTGTGGACAGTGGTCAACGAACGGGACGAGATCGGCCCGCAACTGGTGCCTGACTATCTGACCTCGGTTCGGGACGGCGCTTTCTACGGCTGGCCCTACAGCTATTGGGGAAGCAATGTCGATCCGCGGGTCCGCCCCCGGCGGCCGGACCTGGTGCAGCGGGCGATCGCGCCTGACTACGCGCTGGGCTCTCATGTTGCCGCGCTTGGCCTGAGCTTCGCGACGGACGGCGGCCTGGGCGGCCGATTTACCGAAGGGGCGTTTGTGGGCCAGCACGGCAGCTGGAACCGCAATGACCCGTCGGGCTACAAGGTGGTGTTCGTGCCGTTCCGAGGTGGCCGTCCATCGGGCGAACCGATCGACCTCGCGACCGGTTTCCTCAAGGACGGCCGCGCGCGGGGACGGCCCGTTGGCGTCGCTTTCGATGCGGAGCGGCGCGTGCTGTTCGTGGCTGACGATGTGTCCAACACGGTCTGGCGGATCGCGCCGGCCGCAGCGCCAGCACTGAGGCCACCGGTCGGAACAGCCGGGGCTACTTCGGGAATCTAGCGGGCGGCCCGACGCTCCGCAGCTTCGCGCATTTCGGCGCATCGGCATCCGGCGATAGGCCATGTTTGAGTGACAGGGAGCCGCCCCGATTGCGGGGCGTCTCGTCGCAGCCTCATCACAGGCAGGGAACGCCCCGCAGCCCGCCCGCCTTCCCTTGATGGACACCATCCAGAAGGAGATCATTCATGCCGACACAGCAGACCATCCCGGACACGGACAACACCGCTTCCGGTGTTCGCGAGGAATTCGGCCGCGACGCCGAGCGCCTGAAGGAAACAGCTGCGGATCGCGCCCGCCAGGAAGCCGAGAAAGGCAAGGGTCAGGCCGCCCGGACCGCGCAATCCGCCTCGTCCGCCCTGCGCAGTGCAGCAGGCGAGCTTGAAAATGATGACAGTGCCCCTGCATGGCTGGCTTCTGCCGTACGGCAGACGGCGGACAAGCTGGGTCAGCTCGCCGGGCAGGTAGACAATCGCAGCGTGGATGACATTCAGCAGCAGGTGGTCCGGTTCGCACGGAGCAACCCGGCGACGTTTCTTGCCGCCTCAGCGGCGGCAGGCTTTGCCGCCGCGCGGGTTCTCCGTGCGGGGGCCGACCATCGGAGCCATGAAGCCGGACAGGATACCAGCACCGGGTATGGCGGATATGACGATGGGCACGGCCCCAATGCCGGCGAGTTTGAAGCGCCGGGCGATCATGCGACCGCAGTGCCCATGGCAAGCGCCGGTGCATCCGCAGGAGGCACCTCATGAGCGAACCCAGGATCCAGCCGAGTGCAAGTACGGGAGCCAGGGCGTCCAGTGGTGACGAGGACGTAGTGGATCTCGTCGCCAAACTCACCTGCCAGGGGGCCCATCTGGCACAGGAGCAGGTCAGCCTGATGCAGGCCGAAGTCCGTCAGGCCACTGCCGACGCGAAAGCGGCGGCTGGCGCCATGGTGGGCGCCGCCGTGGTCGGCATCGCCGGCCTTGGGGTGCTGCTGATGGGCATATCCTACCTGGTCGGCGTGGCGATCGAGAACATTGCCCTCGGCACCGTCATCGTCGGAGCCGCCACGCTCATCATCGCAGGCATCATGTACGCGGGTGCCAGGAAGAAGATGAGCGCCACCACCCTCACCCCAACCCGCACCATCGAGACCGCCGAGGATACCCCGGCTGTCCTGACAGGTCACATGCACAGGAATGGAGCACACCATGCCCGATAACCACACCGACGAACGCACGCCCGAAGAGATCGAACAGGAAATCCGCACCACGCAGCAGGACATGAGCCGCACGGTTGACCAGTTGCAAGGCCGCATGACCGGGCGCAACATGCTCGACGCGCTGCTTGACCGGGCAGAGGAAAGCGGTGTTGACGCGCGGTACCTGCTTGACGCAGCACGGCGCAATCCCCTGGCGCTGGCCCTGATCGGCACTGGCGGGCTCTGGCTCGTGAGCGATGCCGACGCGCGCCCTTCGGCCCTCAAGCCGAACCTTGGCATGACGGGGAGGTCAATCCGGGGGCAGTCTCGCGAAAATGATCATGACGACGAAGGTTGGCACCGTGAGCACCGGACCTACGTCGCTCACATGAACCTGTGCGAGCGCCGCCCTGAGGATGATGATGTTTCCTACCGCCGCCGCCGCGATCTGGCGCGAGCGAACTACTTCATGATCGAGCAGGGCCACGATGAGG
>NCJP01000156.1 GCA_002278985.1 Erythrobacter sp. 34-65-8 | reverse complement strand
CTTTCGCGGCGGGGCTGCAGGGACTCGGCCTGCAACCGCGGCAGACGGTGGCGATCATGCTGCCGACCTCGCGGGAGTATTTCTTCGCTTACTTCGGGGTCCTGCTGGCCGGCGGCATCCCGGTGCCGATCTACCCGCCGGCGCGGCCCTGCACCAGCGCGAATTCCTGATCTGCGAACGAAAGGGGAACCATGGCCCGCTCTTGCCGCAAGCCTTACACCTTGGCAAGAGAAGCGCATGACAGACTGGCAACCCCACACCGCCCGCGCCCGCCAATGGTTTGAATCGCTGCGTGATCGTATCTGCGCCGAGTTCGAGGCGATCGAACGTGAAGCAGGCTCCGACGCCGCCTTCCGGTACACACCGTGGACCCGCGAGGAAGACGGCAACGCCGATCCCGGCGGCGGAACCCAGGGGCTGATGAAGGGCAAGGTGTTCGAGAAAGTCGGCGTCAACGTTTCCACTGTCCGCGGCAACTTCGCGCCTGAGTTCGCTGCCTCGATCAACGGGGCCAGTGCCGAGAATCCGGGCTTTTCCGCCACCGGCATCAGCCTGGTGGCGCACATGGCCAACCCGCATGTGCCCGCGGTCCATATGAACACGCGGTTCCTGACCACCGGCAAGGCGTGGTTCGGCGGTGGGGCGGATCTCAATCCCCCGATTCCCTACGAGGATGACACCGAGGATTTCCACGCCCGCTTCCGTGCCGCCTGCGCTGCGCACAACCCGACCTATTACGAACGCTACAAGAAGTGGGCGGACGACTACTTCTTCATCCCTCATCGCGGGGTCCATCGCGGGGTCGGGGGAATCTTCTATGACCACCTCGAATGCGAGGATGATCCCTCATTCGAGCGGAATTTCCACTTCACCCGCGACGTGGGCGAGGCATTCCTTGATGTCTTTCCCCGGCTGGTGCGGCGGCGGATGGAGAGCGCGTTCACTCCGGAGGACAAGCTGACCCAGCTGGAATGGCGCGGCCGCTATGCCGAATTCAACCTCGTCTATGACCGCGGCACCCTGTTCGGCCTCAAGACCGGCGGCAATATCGACGCCATCCTGATGAGCCTGCCGCCGGAGGCGGTGTGGACCTGACACCTGCGGAGCTGGCAACCTTTGCCGCCCGACCGAAGGCCATCGACTACGCCGCGCTGGAAACTTTGCCGCTGATCGGTCGCTATCGGCGCGACCTGCCGGTTTCGATGGCGCGGATGATGGAGAACGCGCTGGACTGGGAACACCTGCCCCATGTCCATCCCGGTTCATTTGCCGACATCGTGCTGGCAGAAGGGGGATCCTGGGGCTGGCGCGCCAAGGCAAAGCTGCCGGGCGGGCAGGGCGCAGAGCAGCTGGTGGAACTGCTGCTGGATGCGCCGGGTCAGGCCTGGGTGACAACGATCGTCGCCGGCATGGGCGAGGGCATCCGTATCCACACCATCGCTACACAACGCGCCGAGGCCGGCATTGCGATCGACGTGCGGTTTCATCTCCCGGCTGCTCCGGACACGCCCGGATATGGCGAGATGGTGCTGGGCGTCCTGCGGTCCCAGTACACGCAGCTTTACGACGAGGACGAAGCCCTGATGGTGGCGCGCCAGCAGGCGCTTGACGGGCTGACCGGGCGACGGGTGGAGGCGGCCCCGGCGGTCCATGATTTCGGTCCCGAGGCCGCCTTGCCTCGAGACAAGCCGCACCCGTTCCGGCTTGGGTCGGGGGCGTTCGTGGCCCGCTATCATGAGGGCGCCTGGATTGCCCATGCGGCGATCTGTCCGCATATGCTGGGGCCGCTCGACCAGGGTGCAATCCGTGCCGATGGATTGGTCATGTGCCCCTGGCATGGCTATCGCTTTTCGCTAGCGGACGGGGGAGAGGTGCAGGGCCGGTGCGGCCCCTTGCCCCGCGCGCCGGAACTCGCGCTGGTTGACGACCATTTGGTAGCAACGGTTCGGCCACATACCCAGACAACGGATTGACCATGCGCTTATCACCTGCTGCCTCTACCCTTTGCCTTGCTTTCGCCCTGTTCACAGCCGGATGCACCCCGTCCATGTCGGAGGCGCCAGCGCGCATGGTCGCGCCGGTGCTTGCGACGCCCGATGCGGTCGACATCCTGACCCATGCGCGTCCGCACGAGGCGCGGGTGACCCACGTCGCGCTCGATCTGGAGCTGGATTTCGCCGGCAAGGCGGTGCGTGGCACGGCGGTGCTCGACGTGCTGGCCAGGCCGGGCGCGCAGGAACTGGTGCTCGACAGTGACGGATTGCAGATTGCCCGCGTGACCGACGCTGGCGGCCGGCCGCTCGTCTGGCGCATGGGGGCGGCAAGCGGCGAAAAGGGTGCGCCTCTGGCGGTCACCCTGGGCGATGCGCGCAGGATTGTCATCCATTACGCAGCCAATCCGCAAGCCTCCGCCCTGCAATGGCTCAGCCCTGAGCAGACCGCCGGCAAGCAGCATCCGTTCCTGTTCAGCCAGGGGCAGGCGATCCTCAATCGCAGCTGGATCCCGACGCAGGACAGCCCCGGCATCCGCCAGACCTGGCAGGCGCGGATTGTCGCCCCCAAGCCGCTCGACGTGGTCATGTCCGGCATCCTGCAAGGGGAGCCGGAAGAGCTTGCGGGCGGCAGGCGCGCTTTCCGTTTCGCCATGGACAAGCCGGTCGCGCCCTATCTCATCGCGATTGCCGCAGGCGATATCGACTTCCGCGCGATCGGCCCGCGCACCGGGGTCTGGGCGGAACCAGCCATGCTCGACCGGGCCCACGCCGAAGTGGTCGAGACCGAGGCCATGGTGGAGGCAGCCGAGGCGCTTTACGGCCCCTACCGCTGGGGTCGGTATGACATGATCGTTCTGCCGCCCGCCTTCCCTTATGGCGGCATGGAAAATCCGGTGATGACGTTCCTCACCCCCACCTTCATCGCGGGCGACCGCAGCCTGACCGGGCTGGTCGCGCATGAACTGGCGCATTCGTGGTCGGGCAACCTCGTGACCAATGCGGTGTGGGGCGATGGCTGGCTCAACGAAGGGGTGACCAGTTATTTCGAGAACCGCATCGTCGAGGAAATTTATGGCCCGAAGCGCGCCCGGCAGGAAGTGGCGCTCGATACCATGGCGATCATGGAAACCCTGGCAGAGGTCGGTGCCGATGCGCCCGGCACCGCGCTGCACCAGCCCGATGGCACCGACAGCGCCGGCTCTGCCATCGTTTACAACAAGGGCGCCGCATTCCTGCGGACACTGGAGAGAGAAGTCGGGCGTGAACGGTTCGACGCCTGGCTGCGGCAGTGGTTTGACAAGCACGCCTTCCAGCCCGCGACCTCCGCGATGATCCTCGAAGACCTCACAGCCAACCTCGCCGGAAGCGCGGCGGAGGCGGAACGGCTCCGTCTGCGCGAATGGATCTATGCGCCCGGCCTTCCCGCGAACTTCGCCCGGCCCGATCCGGCGGCTTTTGCAATGACCGATGCGGCGTCACAAGCATACGTCGAAACCGGGTCTCTGCCCGCCGACTGGGGGGCATGGTCCTCGGCCGAGCGGCAGCGCTTTCTCCAGAACCTTCCCGCAGAGCGTGACGCGGCAGAGCTCGCCCGCCTTGACGCCGCGCTGGGTTTGTCGCGAACCGGCAACAACGAAGAACTGTTCCTCTGGCTGCGTCTGGCGCTGGCCAACCGGTTCGAGCCCGCTGTGCCGCAGGCGGAACGGTTCCTGGCCAGTGTCGGGCGGACCAAGTTCGTCCGCCCCCTGTTCGCCACCCTGATGGGTGAAGGCGAATGGGGGCAACCCACTGCGCGAAGAATCTATGCCGCAAACCGCAGCAGCTATCACACAGTGACCCAGCGGGCAGTGGACCGGATCGTGGTTGCCGACTGACGTCGGGTTGACGGGCAGCAGCGACGGTCGACTTTGCACCCAGTGGTTCGAAGCAAATTGCAGACGTGCGGCGGGTTCGTCTTCCAAAGACGGCCCAAGCCGAAGCATGCAGCAAAAACAGTGACTAAAAAGTCACGCCGGCCCGAAAACATGCTGCGGCCTAGGGTGTTGCGTTCTACTTGGGATCAGGCTGGGGCCGAGTACCTGTTGCCATGACCGGGCGTGCAACGGCCAATTAGACCGCGTTAACCTTTTTCAGGGGCGCTAAGCTGGACAAGCCGCGCGCGCTTGTCTCCCGGGTCGTCTGAAATATGAACCACGCCCTTGCTCTTCAATTTGCCCAGGGCAAGATAAAATCCGCGATAAGAGGATCTGGAGGCGATCATGACCTCCTTGATGCGGGATTTACCTTTCTTCGTAAGGTAAAAGATTATCCTGCCTT
>NCJP01000013.1 GCA_002278985.1 Erythrobacter sp. 34-65-8 | reverse complement strand
GCACGACGGCCGGCGTCACGATTTGACCCGGATGCACTTTCTCCAAGCCCTCGACAATGACCCGTTCTCCCGTCGCTACACCGTCGGTCACGACAACGTCGCGGCCCTCCCGCACTCGGCGCACGGAAGGAGCCGTCCTGCCCATGCGGGTCGCGAGACCCGCACGGTCAGATACAAGACCAGAGACGACCATGCCCGCCGGGGCTCACGCCCCGACGATCCACGATCGTCACCTATGCCGAACGCGCCCGGCCGACCGATCTTGCGATCGATACGGGTAACCCGGACGCGTCCATCCTCTTCACGATGTCAAATATCGCCATCCGAACCGAAGCTCGGCGGCGAACCATTGCTCTTTCACGGATACAGCCGGCGTCACACGATCATCCGCGCCGAAGGCGCGAGATGGTGGAGCCGGACGGGATCGAACCGACGACCTCATGCTTGCAAAGCACGCGCTCTCCCAACTGAGCTACGGCCCCATCTCGCTGCCTGCGGCATCGAGCTGTGTCCGTCGGCGGCCTTCGGCCGTCCCGCGCATCAGCGCGGGCGCGCAGTCGCGCTTGCGGCCCTACGGGCCGTGTGATGCGGCAATCAAGATAGGTCTCCAATCCGATGTATAACCTCCTGCCGGACCTTTCGCTGATCGAAGTCTCCAGCTTCGTCGCCTCGCCCACAGTCGGCCTCTACTGCGCACAGATGGGGGCCGAGGTGATCCGGGTGGACCACAAGGCAGGCGGGCTCGACTACAGGCGCTATATGCTCACGGCTGAGGGCCGCTCCCTGAGCTGGGAGAACCTCAACCGGGCCAAGAAGTCGGTCGCGCTCGACCTGCAATCGGGCGAAGGACGCGAGCTGCTGGTGGAACTGGCGCGGGCCACCGGCCAGCTGGTCACCAACCTGCCCGAGCGGAGCTTCCTCGGTCATGATGTCCTTTCCCAGGGGCGGCCCGATATGGTGTCTTTAAGGGTCATGGGTTGGCATGACGGGCGCCAGGCGATGGACTTCACCGTCAACGCGGCCAGCGGCTATCCGCTGATGTGCGGCCCGGAAGACTGGGACGCGGCGACCGCACCGCCGGTCAATCAGGTGCTTCCCGCGTGGGATTTCATCACCGGTGCTTACGGTGCCTTCGCGCTGATGGCCGCGCTCCACCACCGCGCCCGCACCGGCGAGGGCAGCGAGCTGCGACTGCCGCTGGGCGATGTCGCAATCGGGACCATGGCCAACAGCGGATCGATGGCGGAGATGCTCTATCGCGGGGCGGACCGGCAGCGGCTCGGCAACGCGATCTGGGGCGCGTTCGGGCGCGATTTCCGCAGCCGTGACGGGGTGCGCTTCATGGTCGCCGCGCTTACCCCGAAGCAGTGGGACGGGCTGGTTACCGCATTCGGCATCGACAGCGGGATCGCCGCGCTCGAGAACGAACTCGGCGTGCGATTCGCGGATGGCGACACGCCCCGCTTCGACCACCGGGCACGGCTGTTCGCGCTGTTCCAGCAGGCGGCGGACGCACTCGACTGGTCCGACCTGTCGCAGCGGATGGCTGCCCAGGGCTGCACGTTCGAACGCTATCGCACCATGCACGAGGCAGCGAATGACCCCGTGCTGGTGGGCGAAAACCCGCTGTTCGGCCCATCGCCCGCCAACCCGAGCGGCTTCGCCTATCCCGCCACCCGCAGTTTCGCCCGGCGCCACGGGCACGAACCGGGCGACCCCAAGCCTGCACCCTATCTCGGCCAGCACAGCGAGGAAGTGCTGTGCGAACGGCTGGGGCTGTCGTCTGGGGCGATCGCGAAACTGGTCGATGCGGGGACGGTGGCGCTATCGGATCAAGCGCGATGACTTTTCACCACCTCGGTTAGGAATACGGAAGCATGACCCTCAAACGCGTTGCCATCTGCTCACCCCTGCGCACACCCGTGGGCCGGTTCATGGGCTCGCTTGCGAGCATGAATGCCGGCCAGCTTGGCGCAGTGATCCTCAAGGCGCTGGTCGAGCGCAGCGGGGTGGACCCGGAGCGGGTGGACGACGTGGTGTTCAGCCAGGGCTACGGCAATGGCGAGGCCCCGGCGATCGGCCACTGGGCCTGGCTTGCCGCCGGGCTGCCGCTGGAAGTGCCCGGCTATCAGGTTGACCGGCGCTGCGGCTCTGGCCTGCAGGCAGTCGCCAACGCGGCGATGATGGTCCAGACCGGGGTGGCTGACTGCGTGGTGGCCGGCGGGGTCGAATCGATGTCGAACGTCGAGCACTACACCACCGACGTGCGTCAGGGGATCAAGGCGGGCAACCTCACCCTGCATGACCGGCTCACCCGGGGCCGGGTGATGAGCCAGCCGGTCGAGCGGTTCGGCGTCATCACCGGCATGATCGAGACGGCGGAGAACCTGGCGAAGGATTACGATATCAGCCGCGAGGCCTGCGACGCCTATGCCGTGCGCAGCCACCAGAACGCCGCCGCCGCCTGGGATGCGGGCAAGTTCGATGCGCAACTGGTCGCCGTCCCCGTGCCGCAGCGGAAAGGCGATCCGGTGCTGTTCGCCCGCGACGAGGGCTTCCGGCCCGATGCGAGCATGGAGAGCCTCGGTGCATTGCGCGCGCTTGAAGCCAAGACGCCCGGTGCGGTGGTGACCGCCGGCAACGCCAGCCAGCAGAACGATGCTGCCTCCGCCTGCCTGGTGGTGGCGGAAGACAAGCTGGAGGAACTCGGCCTTGAACCGATGCTGTGGTTCACCGGCTGGGCAGCCGCCGGGTGCGATCCCAGCCGCATGGGCATCGGCCCGGTCCCGGCGGTGGAGCGGCTGTTCGCCCGCACGGGGATGGACTGGAGCCAGATCGACCTGGTCGAACTGAACGAGGCCTTCGCGCCGCAGGTGCTGGCCGTGCTCAAGGGCTGGGGCTGGTCGGCAGACGACAGCCGCCGCGAAATCCTCAACGTCAACGGCTCGGGCATTTCGCTCGGCCATCCGATCGGGGCGACCGCCGGGCGCATCCTGGCGGACATGGCGCACGAAATGCACCGGCGCGGTGCGCGCTATGGCCTCGAGACCATGTGCATCGGCGGCGGGCAGGGCATGGCCGCCGTGTTCGAACGGGCCGCCTGATGGGCGCCTGGGATGCCTGGATCGGGCGCACCGAAGTCCGCACCGACCGGGCCGACAAGGCGCTGTGCCGCCGTTGGCTGGCTGCGCTCGACCGGGCTGCTCCATCAGGCAGCGCGATGCCGCAGGGCATCCACTTCTGCCTCTGCACGCCTGAAGCCGCCACCGCCGCACTGGGTATCGACGGCCACCCGGCCCGCGACGACAGCCCCGACAGCTTCTTCCCGCCGCTACCCCTGCCGCGCCGGATGTGGGCGGCGAGCGACATTGCCTTCCTCGCCCCGATCACGGTCGGCGCGCAGATCGAGCGGACCAGCCGGATCGTCTCGGTCAGCGAGAAGGACGGATCGACCGGCAAACTCGGCTTCGTCGAGGTCGAGCATGTCACCACGGCAGACGCTGTCGAGGCAGTGCGGGAGAAGCAGACGCTGGTCTATCGCGAGGCAAGTCTGCCTGATGCACCGCTCAGCCCGCCCCCGACAGGCGATGGTGCCTTTGCGCCGGACGAATGGGAGCAGGTTGAAACAATTGTGCCATCGGAAACGCTGCTGTTCCGCTACTCGGCGCTGACCTTCAACACCCACCGCATCCATTACGACGCGCCCTATGCGCGCGAGATAGAGCGCTATCGCGGACTGGTGGTCCACGGCCCGCTCATCGCTACGCTGCTGCTCGGCCTTGCCGCGCGCATTCACGGCGAGAACCGGCTGAAGACATTCAGCTTCCGCGCCGTCAGCCCGGCGATTGCGGGCGAGCCGCTCCATCTGGCCGTGCGCGAAACGGCCGAGGGGCTGGAACTGGGGTCGTTCGCCAGCGACGGGCGCCAGACGCTGAAGGCCGGCGCTACGCTTCGCTGACAGGATAGGGCGCAATCGGCTGCACCACGCCGTAGGTTTCTTCCATCGGTTCGTGCCCCAGCGGCGGGAACTCCAGTGCTTCCGGCTCGACATGGGTTTCCGGCAGCCGGTCCAGCAGATTGCGGATCAGGGTCAGCCGCCCACGCTTCTGGTCGTTGAAGTCGACCAGGGTCCACGGCGCCCACTCGGTATGGGTCGCCGCCAGCATCGCCTCGCGCGCTTCGGTGTAGGCGGCGTATTTTTCCCGCGCGGCAAGATCGATCGGGGAGAGTTTCCAGCGCTTGAGCGGGTCATCCAGCCGCTCGGCCAGCCGCTCCTCCTGCTGCGCCTGGTCGGTGGTGAGCCAGTACTTGAACAGCAGGATGCCGTCATCGACCAGTTGCCGCTCGAACGCAGGCGCGGCCTCCAGGAAACGCGCCACTTCGGACTCGCTGGCAAAGCCCATGACTTTCTCCACCCCGGCCCGGTTGTACCAGCTGCGATCGAACAGCACGATCTCGCCCGCCCCGGGCAGGTAGGGCACGAAGCGCTGGAAATACCACTGGCCGCGCTCCTGCTCGGTCGGTTTGGGGAGCGCCACCACGTGGCACTGGCGCGGATTGAGCCGACCGCTGACCGCCTTGATCGCGCCGCCCTTGCCCGCCGTGTCACGCCCCTCGAACAGCACGCAGATGCGCGCACCGGTGGTTCGCGCCCAGCGCGCCATGGCCACCAGCTCCTCCTCGAGCGGCTCGAGCAGTTCTTCGTAGGCCTTGCCCTTGAGCTTTTCCAACCGGTGTTCTCCTGTTTGTCAGCCCGCCAGCAAAGTGCTAATGGTTGCAACTGAAACCATGGCCACGCTCGCGAACCCCGAATCCGATTTCACCGTCCTGCCGGAAATGCCGGCCGATGTCTTCACTGCGCCGCTCCGGCGTCCGGGTCACGTGGGCGAGGACTGGCTGGAGCCGGCCCAGACCGCTTATTCCCGCGAAGAAGACGCGATCTGGGACGATCTGTTTGCGCGGCAAGTGGACGTGCTGCCCGGCCGGGCCGCCAGCGCCTTCCTGTCAGGGCTCGACCGGCTGGACCTCGGCCGGGGCGGCGTGCCCGATTTCGGCAAGCTGTCGGAGGAACTGGGCGCGCTGACCGGCTGGAGCGTGGTCCCCGTGCCGATGCTGATCCCGGACCACGTGTTCTTCTGGCACCTGGCCAACCGGCGGTTCCCGGCCGGCAACTTCATCCGCACCCGCGAGACGTTCGATTACATCCAGGAACCCGACGTGTTCCACGACGTGTTCGGGCACGTGCCGATGCTGGCCGACCCGGTCTATGCCGACTACATGCAGGAATATGGCCGCGCCGGGTGGAAGGCGATGCGCTACAACCGGCTCAAGGCCCTGGGTGCGCTCTACTGGTATACGGTCGAGTTCGGGCTGATCCTCGAGGATGGCAAGGACCTGCGCGCCTATGGTGCCGGAATCCTGTCCGGCCCGACCGAGGCGGTCTATGCGATCGAGGCCCAGAGCCCGAACCGGATCATGCTCAATGTCGACCGGGTCATGCGGACCGACTACGTGATCAGCGACCTGCAACCGACTTATTTCGTGATCGAGAGCTTCGAGGATCTCTACCGCCAGACCGTCGAGCGCGATTTCGACCGGCTTTACCGGAACCTCGCCCCGGCTTTCACTTATGCCAACTCGGCGGTGATCGACGTCGACAACGTGTTGCATCGCGGGACACAGGAATACCTGCTGCGCGGCGGGCGGGGCAGCGGCGCCGCGCCGGTCTGACCACAGGATCGAACGCAAACGAAAGCGGCCCGGAATCGCTCCCGGACCGCCCTCGCTGTAACAGATTGCCTGGCTTACTGACCGGTGGCCTCGTCAACTTCTTCAGCGTTCTCTTCCATGGCGTCCGCCTGCTCTTCGGCGTTGTCCACCATGGCGTCTTCCTGCGCGTCAGTGATCTGGCCGGCTTCTTCCATCGCTTCGGCCTGGGCGTCGGCATTCTCGACCATCTGCTCGCCAGTTTCCTCAGCCGCTTCTTCGCGCGGGCCGTCACAGGCAGCAAGGCCGAGCGAGAGGATGGCGGCCGGAATCAGGAACGAATTCTTCATGGTATTTTCCCCTTGTCGTAGGGTGCACTGCACCCGTTGAACGCGGCACACGCGCCCCGCTGTGGGGTTAAAACAGCGACGGCAATCTGGTTCCCGAAGATGCGATGAACCGTGACAATCAGCGCAAGGTGAGCCACGCCAGCGCCGCGATTCCGATAACGATGCGGTACCAGGCAAACGGTGCAAAGCCGTAACGGCTGACATAGGCGACGAATGCGCGGATCACCGCCAGAGCGACAAGGAAGGCAGCCACGAAACCGATGGCGATTTCGTCCCACCCAACCAGGCCGCCGCCCGCGAGCAGTTTTTCAGGCTCGGAGAGGATTTTCACCGTTGCGGCGCCAATCATGGTCGGCACGGCAAGGAAGAAGCTGAACTCCGCCGCGGTCTTGCGACCCACGCCCATCGCCAGTGCGCCCAGGATGGTCGCCCCCGAACGGCTGGTCCCGGGAATCATCGCCAGGCACTGGACGAACCCGATCCCGATCACCTTCTTCAGGGGAAGGTCGGCAACGCCGGTGTCTTCGGACGGGCGGATTGTCTTCTCCAGCCCCAGCATGGCAATCCCGCCGATAACCAGCGCCCAGGCCACCACGTTGGGCGATTCGAGCATCACGTCGATCGTATCCTTGACCATCAGCCCGATGACGGCGGCGGGAATGAAGGCGACGAGGATATTGCGCACGAACCGGACCGAGGTGGGCTCCCACCGCAGCAGGCCGGTGCCCATAGTCCAGAATGTGCGGAAATAGCTCACCACTACCGCCAGGATCGCCCCCAGCTGGATGACGATGTTGAACTGCGCCCACTGCGCGGCATCATAGCCGAACAGCTCGGTGGCGAGGATCAGGTGCCCGGTGGAGGATACCGGCAGGAACTCGGTCAGCCCTTCCAGGATACCGAGCAGGATTGCGGTGACTGTTTCGTTCATGGCTCGCCGCTCAAGGCGATTGGCCGGGGCAAGTCAACGCTAACCGCGACTTGCCCCGCCATTGGTGTCACCAGATCCGCACGCGCTGTTCCGGCGGCAGGTAGAGCTTGTTCTCCGGCCCGACGTTGAAAGCCTCGTACCACGCGTCCATGTTGCGCACCGGGCCATTGGCGCGGAACTGCTCCAGGCTGTGCGGCCCGAGGCGGATACGCTGGCGCATGGCATCTTCGCGGTTCTGCGCCCGCCACACCTGCGCCCAGGCGATGAAAAAGCGCTGGTCGCCGGTCAGCCCGTCGATCACCTTGTCCTCACGCCCGCCCAGCGAGAGCTTGTAGGCGCGATAGGCCAGGCTGAGGCCGCCGATATCGCCGATGTTCTCGCCCAGCGCGAGGCGGCCGTTGATGCAGGTCTTGCCATCGTCGAGCGGGCAGAATGCATTGTACTGGGCCACCAGCTTGTCACCACGCTTGTCGAACTCGGCGCGGTCCGCGTCGGTCCACCAGTTGCGCAGTTCGCCGCGGGCGTCGGACTTTGAGCCCTGGTCATCGAAGCCGTGGCCCATTTCATGGCCGATCACGCCGCCGATGGCACCGTAGTTGACCGCCGGGTCCGCCGTAATGCCGAAGAACGGCTGCTGCAGGATACCGGCCGGGAAGACGATCTCGTTCTTGGTGGCGTTGTAATAGGCGTTCACGGTCTGCGGCAACATGCCCCATTCGGTCCGGTCGATCGGCTGGCCCAGCTTGGCGCGATTGTCCTCGAAGCCCCACCTGGCCGCCGCCATGCGGTTGGCCATCGGATCACGGGTGATCGCAAGGCCTTCGTAGGTTTCCAGGTTGTCCCGGTACCCGATCTTGGGGTCGAAGCTTTCCAGCTTGGCCATGGCCTCGCGCTTGGTGTCTGCCCCCATCCAGTCGAGTTCGCTGATCGATTCGGCCATGGCGCTGCGCAGGTTGCGCACCAGCTCATCCATCGCAGCCTTGTTTTCCTTGGGGAAATGGCGCTCGACATAGGCCTTGCCAACTACCTCGCCGAGATGCCCCTCGGTTTCGGCAATCGCCCGCTTCCAGCGCGGGCGCTGCTCCGGCGTGCCGGTGAGCAAGGTGCCGTAGAGGGCGAACTGGGCCTTGTCGAACCGCTCCGGCAGCACGGCTGCATTGCCCGACAGCAGGCGCACCGCAGTCCACGCCTGCAGGGTTGCAAGCGGCGTCTCGGTGAGCAGGCCGAACATACCCGGGGTGCCCTTGCCAATCTTGGCGACCACCTCCGGCGCCAGGCCGAGTTCGGCCACCCGTTCCGGCGATGGGGGAACCTGAGGGATGACAAACTTGGGTGCGCGGTCGAACCCGGTCGCCGCCAGCATGGTTGCGAGCGGGAAATCGCCTGCCATCGCCGCGAATTCCTCCGGCGTGGCCGCCGTGTAGGTCAGGTCCCGGTTGCGGCTGACGGTGCGGTCCCAAGAGATCTCGCGCGCAATCCGCTCCTCGAGTGCATAGACCGCCTGTGCAGCGGCGGCTGGGTCAGCATAGCCGGCCTCGCCCAGCAGGAATTCCAGGTACTCGCGGTATTTCTGCTGGATGGTCCGGCCGCGCTCGCTTTCGTCGCTGTAGTAATCGCGGTCCGGCAAGCCCAGCCCGCCGCTGGAGACATAGGTGACATAGGTATCGGGCGCCTTCTGGTCGACCGTCACGAATGCACCGAGCGGAGAGGGAATGCCGGGCGTGGCCCAGACCTTGACGAGGGCATCGAGATCGGCAGCCCCGAAGATCGCACCCAGGTAGGGCCGGGCAGGAGCAAGCCCTGCCGCCTCGATTGCAGCCGTATCGGCAAAGGCATTGTAGGCATCGACGATCCGCTGCTCGCCAGCCGACAGTGCGCCGTCCCTTGCCACCAGCTCATCGACCAGCGCCTTCACGTCGGCGGTCGATTTTTCGGCCAGCAAGGTGAACGCACCGAAGCGGCTGAATTCGGGCGGCAGGGGATTGGCGTCGAGCCACTCCTGATTGACGTATCCGAAGAAGTCGTCACCCGGCGCAATCGTGTCGGACAGGAGGGTGGTGTCGACCCCCCACTCGCCAAAGCTCATGGTCGGCAGGGTCGAGCCCGTCTCGGCTGGCTGCGCCACTTCCACGATATCGTCCCCTTGCGCAGCAAGCGGCGCAGCGAACATCAGGGCCAGCGCGCTGGCACCGGCGGCAAGCAAAGTCTTGGTCATCACAGCATCCCCGAGTATTGGGCCGCCGCGACGAGGCGACAGCCAGAATGCGTACAGCCATAGCCAGCCGTGCAGCCGGGAGGGGCCGCTGGTCGGGCGCAGAGCGGAGTTGGTCGAAAACCTGGACGCAACAGGGGCGTCAGGCGGCTTCGCTGGCAGTGAACTGCAGGGCGGCCAGCCGGGCGTAGAGACCGCCCTGGGCCGAGAGCACAGCATGGGTGCCCTGTTCGACGATCTGCCCCTCTTCCAGCACCACGATCCGGTCAGCCGAGCGCACCGTGGCCAGCCGGTGGGCGATGACCAGCGTGGTCCGCCCCTGCATCAGCCGCTCCAGCGCATCCTGCACCAGCCGCTCGCTCTCGGCGTCGAGCGCGCTGGTCGCTTCGTCCAGCAACAGGATCGGCGCATCGCGCAGGAGGGCGCGGGCAATCGCCAGCCGCTGCTGCTGCCCGCCCGACAGGCGGGTGCCGCTTTCGCCGAGGAACGTATCGAGCCCCTGCGGCAGTTCGCGCAGAAAACTTTCGGCATTGGCGGCGCGGGCGGCCTCCCAGATCTCTTCGTCGCTCGCGTCCCACCGGCCATAGCGCAGGTTGTCCCGCGCGTTGGCACTGAACAGCACCCCGTCCTGCGGCACCAGCGCGATCCGCTTGCGCACTTCGGCCGGGTCAGCGCTGGGCAGGGGCACGCCATCGAGCCGGATCGTGCCCGCCTGCGGATCGTAGAACCGTTCAGCCAGCTGGAACACGGTCGACTTGCCTGCGCCTGACGGGCCGACCAGCGCGACTGTCTCGCCCGGCTCCACCTCCAGCGTGAAGTCCTTGAGCGCGGCCTGTTCTGGGCGCGTGGGGTAGCGGAAGGTGACGTTCCGGAACGAGAGGCTGCCGCGCGGGGGCTCCGGCAGGCTTTCCGGCCGGGCCGGCACGGAGATCACCGGCTTTTCGTTGAGCAGTTCCTCCAGCCGGCTGGCGGCACCGGCACCGCGCAGCAGGTCGCCGAACACCTCGGTCAGCGCACCGAAGGCACCGGCCACGATCACCCCGGCGATGATGAAGGCGAAGATCGTCCCCCCGGTAATGGCGCCGCTTATCACCAGCAGGGCCCCTCGCCACAACAGCACGGTCAGCGCGCCGAAGATCAGGGTGATCAGCAGCGCGGTCATCACAGCCCGGATCAGGACCCGGCGGCGCGCCGTATCGAAAGTCCGTTCGACCGCATCGCCGAAGCGTTCGCCTTCGCGGCTCTCCTGGTTGAAGGCCTGGACGATCTTCATGGCTGACAGGGTTTCGGTGATGATCGCGCCGACATCGGCCACGCGGTCCTGGCTGGTCCGGCTGATGGTGCGCAGGCGCCGCCCGAACACCGCGATCGGCACGATAACCAGCGGGATCGCGACAAACATCCAGATTGCCAGCTGCGGGGCGAGCCAGAACAGGTAGCCCGTCCCCAGCACCGCCATGATGACGTTGCGCACCGCGACCGACAGCGTGGTCCCCACCACCTGCTCGATGATCGCAGTGTCTGCGGTCATCCGGCTGGAGATCTCCTTCGGGCTGTTTTCCTCGAAGAAGGCAGGCGACAGGCGCAGCAGGTTGTCCTGCACCTTGCGGCGGATGTCGGCCACCACCCGCTCGCCCAGCCAGCTGACGAAGTAGAACCGCACCGCCGTGCCTGCGCCCAGCAGGGCGACCAGCATCAGCAGATAGCGAAACCAGCGGCCGATATCGGCCGGGTCGCCGCCTTCGGCAAAACCCCGGTCGATGATCAGCTTGAGCGCGGTCGGCAGGGCCAGCGAGGTGATCACCGCCGTCACCAGCAATGCCGCCGCAGCCGCCGCCAGCGGCCCCGGGTAATTGGCCGCTTCGCGCAGGATCATCCGCAAGGGGCCGAGCGTGCGGGCCGGCTTGGCGGCGTCATCCTGCGGCTTTGGGGTGCCCCGGCGGGCGAACAGGCCCCGGCGAGGGGCTTCGGCGGTTGTCTCCACATCCATGCTTCTCAGCTAGCTATCGCGGCGCCAGAAATCCACCTCCGCAAGCCTCAGGATACGGGAAAGCGGCATTTCGGATAAAATGATGCATTGCACAATTTAAGGCAGGGCTTACCTTGCACTGCACAAGGGTAGGGGTCGAGGCGCTCGCCAGAAGCGCTGAAGCAGGGGAATACGATTGCTTTATCACGCTTATGAACTCCAGCGCGCCTGGCTGACCAGCGCCAGCAACTGGGCCACGATTTCTGCAGGAATGCTGTCCAACCCGCGTCTGCCGATGGGCTACATGGGGCTGGGCCCGATCGCGGCCTCGGCGCTGGAGGTGTTTGCCCATGCGGCCGCCCCGCGCGGCAAGCCGTCTTTCGGGATCGACAGCGTCATGGTGGACGGCACGCGCCACGCGCTGAGCGAGGCGACCGTGCTGCACAAGCCATTCGGCGACCTGCTGCGCTTCCGGCGCGAAGGCCTGGCCGACAAGGCCCCCAAGGTGCTGATCGTCGCCCCGATGAGCGGACACTACGCCACCCTGCTGCGCGGCACCGTGGAACGGATGGCCGAGCGATGCGAGGTCTACATCACGGATTGGACCGATGCGCGCATGGTGCCGGTGAGCGATGGCCGGTTCGACCTTGACGACTATATCGACTACCTGGTCGAGTTCCTCGACTTCATCGGGCTCGACGGTAACGGTGGTCGCCCGCACATGATTGCGGTGTGCCAGCCTTCGGTTCCGGCCTATGCCGCCACGGCACTGATGAACGCGCGCAAGGATCCCTGCCGCCCGGCCACGCTGACGCTGATGGGCGGTCCGATCGACACCCGCAAGTCACCGACCACCGTCAACGACCTGGCGATGGAGCGTCCGCTGAGCTGGTTCCGTCACAACGTGATCGCCACTGTGCCGATGACCTATCCCGGCGCCGGACGGAAAGTCTATCCCGGCTTCCTCCAGCTGGCGGGGTTCATGAGCATGAACCTGGGCAACCACATGCTAAGCCACTACGAGATGTTCAAGCACCTGACGGTTGGCGACCAGGACAGCGCCCAGACGACCAAGGACTTCTACGAGGAATACCGCAGCGTCTGCGACATGACGGCTGAATTCTATCTCCAGACGGTAGAAGAGGTGTTCCAGGTCCACGCCATCCCGAATGGCACCTTCCGCCACCGCGGCGAACTCGTGCTGCCGTCGGACATCCGCGACACTGCCCTGCTGGCGGTCGAGGGCGAGCGCGACGATATTTCCGGGCTAGGGCAAACGAAGGCCGCACTGGAGCTTGCCACCGACCTCGCCCAGTCGAAGAAGCAGTACCACCTCGCTGAAGGGGCAGGCCACTACGGCATCTTCAACGGCAGCCGCTGGCGTGACCAGATCGCTCCGGTGGTCGAGGCGTTCATTGCCCGCCACGGCAAGGGCGAGATCGTTCCGGCCGGGTCGGCCTGACGCAAGCCGCTAAGGGTTGTCCCCGGCCGTCCGCCGCCCGAACAGGGCGCGGACCATCCGCCGGGTAACCAGCAGCAGCCAGACCGTAAGGGCGAGCAGCACCAGCGCGATCGCGCCGGCAGCATAGGGGTATTCGTAGGCGAGCCAGAGCAGGCCGACCGTCGCCACGTCTTCGGTCGTCGAAACGACCATGTTCGAGAATGGCTCGGGGCTGGCGTTGACCACCGCGCGCGAACCAGCCTTGCCCGCGTGCGCCGCCAGAGTGGCGCTGCCGCCGAGCAGGAAAGCGATCACCTGCGTCGCCGGATCGCCCGGATCGACAATCGCCAGCGCCAGCAGCGCACCGCCGACCGGCCGGATGAGGGTGTGCACGCTGTCCCACAGCGAATCGAGCCACATCACCTTGTCGGCAAAGAATTCCGCCAGCGCGGCGAGGGCGGCGATGGCCATGATCCAGGGATTTTCCAGCACGCCCAGGCTGGCGAGATGCTCGGGCAAGGGCAGCACGTCATAGCGCATGGCCAGCCCGGTGGCGAAAATGCACAGGTAGAGCCGCCAGCCAGCCAGCAGACTGACACTGCCGGCAATCCCGATCACTTCCATTATGCCCATGGCCGATGCTCCCCATCAGGGAGCAAACATGGGCCAGCAGGACATAAAGCGCAATCGCGGGCGCTCAGCCCTTCAGGTCGGGGTCGCAGGTTTCGCCGTCTTCCAGTTGCACGCCGAAGCTGTTCAGCAGCATCGAAACCTGGGTGTACTGGCCGACGGTGAAAACCAGGTCCATCCGGCCCTTGTCCCCCAGTTCCGCCAGCGCTGCCCAGGTGCCGTCACTGACAAAATGGTTGCCCACCAGTTCGTCGGCCGCGCGCAGCAGAGCGCTTTCGAGCGGCGTCCAGCCCGGCGCGTCCGGCCCCTGCTTGACCCGTTCGACCTCTTCGGTCGTCAGCCCGCAGTCGAGACCGATCCGGCGGTGCTGCATCCATTCGTAGCCGGATTTGCAGTTCCAGCCAGTGCGCAGGATGACGAGTTCCCGCTCCCGCTCGGGCAGGGCGTTGCGGCGCGAGAGGACGTAGTTGCCCCAGCCGAGAAAAGCCGCCAGCGCCTTGGGCGCGTGGGCCAGGGTACGGAAGATGTTGAGCACCCGCCCGCCGCCAACCTTGTTGTCAGGGCTGGCGAACGGGCCGAGTGCCTCTTGCTGCGCCTGGTCGAGCCGGTCCATGTCGACCGGTTCGATCCTCGGCGCGGCCAACCGCATCAGAACACCTCGAACAGGCCGGCTGCACCCTGGCCGCCGCCGATGCACATCGTCACCACGGCATATTTCGCACCGCGGCGCTTGCCTTCAATCAGCGCGTGGCCGGTGCAGCGTGCGCCGGTCATACCGAACGGGTGGCCGATCGAGATCGAGCCGCCGTTGACGTTGAGCAGTTCGTCAGGGATGCCCAGCTTGTCGCGGCAGTAGAGCACCTGGACCGCGAAGGCCTCGTTCAGTTCCCACAGGCCGATGTCGTCCATCTTCAGGTTGAAGCGTTCGAGCAGCTTGGGAATGGCGAAGACCGGGCCGATGCCCATTTCGTCAGGCTCGGTCCCGGCGACTGCCATGCCGACATAGCGGCCGAGCGGCTCGAGCCCGCGCTTTTCGGCAACCTTGGCTTCCATCACCACGCAGGCAGAGGAGCCGTCGGACAGCTGGCTGGCGTTGCCGGCCGTGATCACGCCGCCTTCGCCCATCACCGGCTTGAGGCTGGCAAGTCCTTCCAGCGTGGTATCGGGGCGGTTGCAATCGTCCCTGGTGGCGGTGACCTCCTGATAGGTCACTTCCTTCGTTTCCTTGTTCATCACCGCCATAGTGGCGGTGCAGGCGACGATTTCGTCATCGAACTTGCCGGCCGCCTGCGCCGCTGCCGTGCGCTGCTGCGATGCAAGCGAATATTCGTCCTGGTATTCGCGGCTGATGTTGTAGCGCTTGGCCACCACTTCGGCGGTGCCGATCATCGGCATGTAGATGTGCGGGTGCATTTCCAGCAGCTCGCGATCCGGCTCGACGAACATCTTGCCGCTGCCGACCACCTTGGAAATGCTTTCCAGCCCGCCGGCCACGCAGATGTCCATGTTGTCGACCAGCACCTGCTTGGCCGCCGTGGCGATGGTCATCAGGCCGCTGGAGCACTGGCGGTCGATGGTCATCGCGGGGACGGTCACGGGCAGGCCGGCGCGCAGTGCCGCGAGCCGGGCGACATTGCCGCTGGTCGAGCCCTGCTGGACCGCACAGCCCATCAGCACGTCGTCGATCTCGGCCCCTTCGAGCCCGGCGCGCTCGACCGCGGCCTTGATCGACCAGGCACCGAGC
>NCJP01000155.1 GCA_002278985.1 Erythrobacter sp. 34-65-8 | reverse complement strand
GTTCTTCAGCTTCGGCACCAACGACCTGACCCAGACTACCCTGGGCGTGAGCCGGGACGATTCGGCGCGGTTCCTGGGGCCCTATGTGGACAAGGGCATCTTCGCGCGCGACCCGTTCGTCAGCCTCGACATTGAAGGCGTCGGCCAGCTGGTCGAAATGGCGGCTGAGCGGGGCCGGGCGACGCGGGCGGACATCAAGCTGGGCATCTGCGGCGAACATGGCGGCGATCCGGCCAGCATCGCGTTCTGCGAAAAGGTCGGCCTCGATTACGTCAGCGCCTCGCCCTACCGCGTGCCGATCGCCAGGCTGGCGGCGGCGCAGGCTTCGCTGAAGGGCGGCTAGCCCCAGCCGGTCAGGACGATCAGCTCGAACGTCTCGGTGACCTTGCCGTCGGCATCGGCGCGGGCCAGGAAGGCGGCGCGGGCCCGGTCCAGCGCAGCCTTGCCGAGCGGGGGTGGGGCGGAAGCCAGCGCATTGGTCAGCCCCTGGTCGCGCAGGTCCGCCACCAGCCGGTCGAGCGAGCCATAACGGACCTTGAGCGGGAAGTGGTCTGCCACCTGCCGCCGGAAGCCGGCGCGCTGCATCAGGGCGGCGGCGGCGCGAATGTCGATCATCGGGTGCATCCGCGCCGCCGGGCGGTCCGGCTCAGCCTGATACAATGCCTCGCGCAGGGCAGGCAGGCTGCCCGCGCCCAGCAGGCCGATGATGGCCAGCCCGTCCGCCTCCAGCGCGTGGCGGATATGGAGCAGGGCGCCGGGCACGTCATTGACCGTGTCGAGCAGGCCGAGGCTGACGAGCAGGTCATACCGGCCCGGCAGCACGGCCTCCTCGTCCAGCGTCACCGGGCTGGCATAGTCGAGCTGGGGAATGCGGGATTCCAGCAGCCGGGCCGCCTGGGCACTCGGGTCCCCGATCAGCAACCCGGTTCGCGCTTCGTGCCGGATGAAGCCGAGCCGGTCCTCGATTTCCTCGGCGAAGACTTCGAACAGGAACCCGGCAGCGTGGCCTGTTCCCTGCCGCGCGGCCGCACGCTGCCACCGACTGCGGCGGCGCTCGGGCGAGAAGATCCGGGGGACGGTGACGGGCGGCTGCATCGGTCAATCACTGCCTGCCTTGTCAGCCGCTTGCAAGCAGTCCAGCATCGCCGCGTGTCGCACGCTGCCTTCCTGCGCGAATCCCTCGCCCCGCTGGTCGATCTCGTTTTCCCGCCGCGCTGCCCGCTTTGCGGTGAGGGGATCGGGCAGCAGACCGGCCTCTGCGCGGCGTGCTGGAGTACGCTGGTCATTCCGGCCGCTCCGCTCTGTTCGCGCTGCCAGCGCCCTTTGCCGGAGAGTGCTGGGGAGGGGGATGCCCAGTGCGCGCCCTGTATGGCCCATGCTCCCCGACATGACGGGATCGCTGCGGGCACGCTCTATAACGGACCCTCGCGCAAACTGGTGCTGGCCTTCAAGCACGGCGGCCGGATTGCGCTGGCGCCGCTCATGGCGGGCCTGATCGCGTCAAGGCTGCCGGGCCTTGAAGGGGAATGGCTGTTCGTGCCAGTCCCGCTCCACAGGTGGCGGCTATGGCGGCGGGGGTACAACCAGGCCGCCCTGCTGGCCCGCGCCCTGGCGCAGAGGACCGGCCAGCCGGTGCTGGTCGATGGCCTACTCCGCACCCGCCCGACGCCGGTGCTGGGCGGGCTTGGCAAGCAGGAGCGAAAGCGCGCATTGGCGGGCGCACTGGTGGTCAATCCGCTTCGCCGAGCGAGCATCAGAGGGGCAAGGATCGTGCTGGTGGACGATGTGCTGACCAGCGGGGCAACCACCGATGCCTGCGTGGCAGCACTCCAGAAGGCTGGTGCGAAATCCGTGGTGATTGCCTGCTTCGCCCGCGTGCTGGACGAGGCGTTACCCTTCACGGAATAGGACCCTTCACGGAAGTGGGCCCAAACGAAACGCCCGGAGTCTTGAGACTCCGGGCGCCCACGTGACGAAATTGTCTGAACCCGCCTTGCGGCAAAAGCGACCCCACCCCCATGAAGTCGCCAGGGTCCGATCCCTCATCTTGTGTGGAGGTGCCTGGCTTGCGCCGGCAGCACTCCGGCCCCCTGAACCTGGCGCTCTGATGACGCCGCTGGCTTGGCGGGCGGCCCGAAAGCCGCGATGAAACGTTTCCCACTCGCGGTCCGATGTTTAAAGACGGTTCACACCATGCGACCGATTTTGCAGCCCATCTGTGCTTATTGTGCAACAAGCGGTAAGTGCGGCCCGTCACATTCTCCTAGGTAATCCGATTTGTCCTCCAAAGCTGAAACAATGGAACGCGAACAGGGCGAGGCCTTCATGCCTCGATTCGACGGCCAGGGCCTGCTCGCGGCCATGGCGGTGGACGCGGACGATTCGTCTCCCCTGATGCTGGCCTGGATGAACGCCGAGGCGCTCGCGCTCACGCAGGAAACCGGCGTGGCCCACTTCTGGTCCCGTTCGCGGCAAGCCTTGTGGAAGAAGGGCGAGACCTCCGGTCACGTGCTCGAAGTGATCGAAATTCTGGTGGATTGCGATCAGGATGCGCTGGTCCTGCGGTGCCGGCCTGCGGGGCCGGCTTGCCACACAGGCGCGCGCAACTGCTTCTACCGGCGGCTGGAGCAGGGCCGGCTGGTCCGGGTGGTCACTTGACGTTTACGTAAAGGAAAGTTATCAACATGGTATGACGCCAGCCAGCCCCAGTCCAGCCAGCCCAGCCGAAGCCGGTCAAGCGAACGACCAGCACAAGGGCGCACACCTTGATCGCCCTGACAAGCTTGAGCGCGAACAATACTCGATTTCAGACCTGACTGAAGAGTTTGACTGCACCGCGCGTGCGCTCCGCTTTTACGAGGACGAAGGCCTGATCGCGCCGCAACGCATCGGCCTCACCCGCGTCTATTCGAAGCGGGACCGGGCGCGGCTTGCGTGGATCATGCGCGCCAAGAACGTCGGCTTCAGCCTGATCGAAATCCGCGAGATGATCGACCTGTACGATCTGGGCGATGGCCGCGCTGAGCAGCGCCGCGTGACGGTCGAGAAATGCCGCACGCATATCGCCAAGCTCAAGCGCCAGCGCGCCGATATCGATTCGTCGATCAAGGAACTGACCGAGTTCGTGAAGCTCATCGAAAAGCTCACACCCGGCAACAGCTGACCCGCACACCTGACTGACCCAAGGACATTACGATGCCCACCTATACCGCCCCCACCCGCGACACCCGCTTCATCGTCAACGAGGTGCTGGATCTTGCCAGCTACGGCAACCTGCCCGGCTTCGAGAGCGCCACGCCCGACATGATCGATACGGTGATCAACGAAGCCGGCCGGTTCTGCAGCGAGGTGCTCGCTCCGCTCAACCAGACAGGCGACCTGGAGGGCTGCACCCGTCATCCCGACGGCAGCGTGACGACCCCGACAGGGTTCAAGGAAGCCTACCGCCAGTACCGTGAAAGCGGTTGGGGCACGATTTCACAGCCAGAGGCCTTTGGCGGGCAGGGCATGCCGCACGTTCTGGGCATGGTAATCGAGGAGTTCACCGGCACCGCCAACCAGGCCTTCGCCATGTATCCGGGCCTCACTGCGGGCGCGTCGGCGGCCTTGCTGGCCAAGGGTTCGCCCGAGCAGCAGGCGATGTATCTGCCCAAGATGATTGCGGGCGAATGGTCCGGCACGATGAACCTGACCGAGCCGCATTGCGGCACCGACCTTGGCATGATCCGGACCAAGGCAGAGCCGAACGGCGATGGCAGCTATGCGATCACCGGCACCAAGATATTCATCTCGGCGGGGGAGCATGACCTGACCGAGAACATTGTCCACCTGGTTCTGGCCAAGACGCCCGGTGCGCCTGACAGCACCAAGGGCATTTCGCTGTTCGTGGTGCCCAAGTTCCTCGTCAACGACGACGGTTCGGTGGGCGAGCGCAACGCCGTCTCCTGCGGCTCGATCGAGCACAAGATGGGCATCCACGGCAATGCCACTTGCGTCCTCAACTATGACGGCGCCAAAGGCTGGCTGGTGGGCGAGGAAAACAAGGGCCTCGCCGCCATGTTCATCATGATGAACGCCGCCCGTCTCGGCGTCGGCATCCAGGGCTATGCCCAGGCCGAAGTCGCCTACCAGAACGCAGTCGCTTATGCGCTCGACCGGCGGCAGGGCCGCGCGCTGACCGGCCCGGCAGAGCCTGAGGCCAAGGCCGATCCGATCTTCGTTCATCCCGACGTGCGCCGCATGCTGCACAACCTCGGCATCGTGTGTGAATGCCTGAGCGATGGGCAGTACGTGCTGGGCCGTCTGATGGAGGTGGGGCAGGTTGACCCTACACTGGCCGACAAGCCGCATGGCGGCGGCGGCGGCGGCGGCGGCGGCGATGGCT
>NCJP01000154.1:4403-6635 GCA_002278985.1 Erythrobacter sp. 34-65-8 | reverse complement strand
TGCCGCCCTTGACCGTCTTGGAGACGCGGTTGATGTGGACCAGCTTCTCGATGATGCCGTCGTCTTCTTCCTCACGACCACCACGGCGGTCATCACGGCGACCACCACGACCACGGCCGCGGTCACCACCACCACCACCACGGTTATCGCCGCCACCGCCGCCACGGCCACGGCCACGGCGGGGTTCCGACGGATCGCCACCGGCTGGCGACTGGCTTTCGCCAGCCTCGCTGGGAGCAAGATTGGCCACCGGCGTCTCACCGGCGTTATCGACCACGGGCGCCTGACCGGCGGTGTTTTCGGTGTTGTTTTCGTCAGCCATCATCAGAACTCCAGCCCGCCTTCGCGGGCGGCGTCGGCCAGCGCCTTGACGCGGCCATGGAACAGGAAGCCGCCGCGATCGAACACGACGGTAGTGACGCCGGCCTGCTTTGCAGCAGCCGCGATGTCCTTGCCCACCTGTGCGGCAGCAGCAACGTTCGCGCCCGAGCTCGCGGCGCCAAGGGTCGAAGCAGCGGCCAGCGTCTTGCCGGCAGCGTCATCGATGACCTGCGCGTAGATATGCTTGCCGGTGCGATGCACCGACAGGCGCGGCCGACCACCGGCCCGGTTGCGGAGCGCCGTGCGCACGCGGCGGCGGCGACGTTCGAAGAGGGAAAGCTTTGCCATCTTACTTCTTCTTCCCTTCCTTGCGGAAGATGTACTCGCCGCGATAGGCAATGCCCTTGCCCTTGTAGGGCTCAGGCTTGCGCCAGCGGCGGATTTCGGCGGCAAACTGGCCAACGGCCTGCTTGTCGATGCCGGAAATCTCCACGGTGGTCTGGTCCGGAGTCTTCACTTCGAGGCCTTCCGGCACATCGAGGTCGACGTCATGCGAATAACCGAGCTGCAGCTTCAGGGTCTTGCCCTGCGAGCTCGCACGATAACCCACACCCTTGATCACCAGCACCTTGGTGAAGCCGTCAGTGACGCCTTCGACCAGGTTAGCGACCATGGTGCGCTGCATACCCCAATGGCTGCGGGCAGCCTTGGTGTCGTTCGCCGGTGTGATCGAAATCTGGCCGTCTTCCAGCTTGTACTCGACCAGGTCGGACAGACCGAGGGTCAGCGTGCCCTTGGCACCCTTCACGCTCAGCGTACCGTTTTCGATCGAAGCGGTAACACCGCCCGGGATCGCAACGGGTCTCTTGCCAATGCGGCTCATCAGAACACCTCCGCCAGCACTTCGCCACCGACGTTCTGCGCACGGGCCTCGGCATCCGAGAGCACCCCGCGCGGGGTCGAGACGATGGTGATGCCCAGGCCGTTACGGATCACCGGAAGTTCTTTCGAACCCGAATAGACCCGGCGGCCAGGCTTGGAGACGCGGGCGACGTGCTTGATTGCAGGCTCGCCCTCGAAATACTTCAGTTCAATCCGCAGCGCCGGGTGCTTGCCGGTAGCGTCTTCGCTGTAGCCACGGATGTAGCCTTCACGTTGGAGCACTTCGAGCACGTTTGCACGCAGCTTGCTGGCCGGCGAAAGGACAGAGTCCTTCTTCGCCCGCTGGCCGTTGCGGATACGGGTGAGCATATCACCCAGGGGATCGGTCAATGCCATCGTCTAGATCCTCACCAGCTCGACTTGGTCAGGCCGGGAATCAGGCCCTTGTTGCCGAGGTCGCGCAATTCAATGCGGCAAAGGCCGAACTTGCGGTAATAGCCGCGCGGGCGGCCGGTGGTGTTGCAGCGGTTGCGCACGCGGGTCGGATTGCCGTTGCGGGGAATTTCCGCCAGCTTGAGACGCGCGACCAGGCGTTCGCCTTCGTCGAGCGACTCATCATCAGCCACAGCCTTCAGCCTCGCGTATTTCGCGGCATACTTCTTCACGAGCTTCTTGCGACGCTCATTCTTGTTGATCGAACTCAGTTTCGCCATTGGACTTAAGTTCCTCTGCTAGCGGCTCACGCCGCCTCCTTCTCTTCCGACGCTTCCGCCGGGAACGGGAAACCGAACAGGCGCAGCAACTCGCGCGCTTCGCCGTCGGTCTTCGCCGTGGTGGTTACGATGATGTCCATGCCCCGGATCTTCTCGATCCTGTCGTAGGAGATTTCAGGGAAGACGATCTGTTCCTTCAGGCCCATGGCATAGTTGCCACGGCCGTCGAAGCTCTTCGGGTTCAGGCCACGGAAGTCGCGAATGCGGGGCATCGCGACCGTCACCAGACGATCGAGGAACTCATACATGCGTTCAC
>NCJP01000154.1:0-4387 GCA_002278985.1 Erythrobacter sp. 34-65-8 | reverse complement strand
TCAGCGCCATTTCCTCGGCAGCGGTCTGGACCTTCTTCTTGTCCTGGCTCGCTTCGCCCACGCCCATGTTGAGCGTGATCTTCTCGAGCTTGGGGACTTCAAGCCGGTTCTTGTAGCCGAACTTTTCGGTCATCGCCGGAACAATGACGTCATCGTACCGGCTCCGCATCCGGGCGGTATAGGTGTCAGCCATCGATGGTCTCCCCGGATTTCACGGCCACGCGGACCTTCTTTCCGTCTTTGGTTTCGAACCGCACGCGGGTGGGCTTGCCCGACTTGGGATCGGCCAGCGCAACCTTGCACAGGTGCAGCGGCGCCTCGAACCGGTCGATCCCGCCCTGCGGGTTGGCCTGGCTCGGCTTGCGGTGACGGGCAGCGACGTTCACGCCCTCGACGACGATCTTGCCTTCCTTCGGCATGACCTGCCGGACGGTGCCGGTGCGGCCCTTGTCCTTGCCCGAGAGCACGACGACGCTGTCGCCCTTCTTGATCTTTGCGGCAGCCATCACAGCACCTCCGGCGCAAGCGAGATGATCTTCATGAACCCGCGGCCGCGCAGTTCACGGACCACCGGGCCAAAGATACGGGTGCCGATCGGCTCCTCGTTCTTGTTGACCAGCACGGCAGCGTTGCTGTCGAACCGGATCACGGTCCCGTCAGCCCGGCGCACTTCCTTACGGGTGCGCACGATGACAGCGCGATGGACATCGCCCTTCTTCACCTTCGTGCGCGGCTGGGCTTCCTTGACGGAAACCACGATCACGTCGCCAACGGATGCAGTCCGGCGCTTCGACCCGCCCAGTACCTTGATGCACTGGACGCGCTTTGCGCCGCTGTTGTCCGCGACGTCGAGATTGGATTGCATCTGGATCATCGATCCGTTTCCTTCTCTCTGGCTTGCCGGAACCAGTCCGGCAGTTCCTAATCGCTAAATCAGTTGCCGGCTTCGGCCACGTCGAGATCGGCTTCGACCGCCTGGGTGCCACCGGCGACAACGCGCTCGATGACCTGCCAGGTCTTGGTCTTGGACATCGGCCGGGTCTCTTCAATCCGGACGGTGTCGCCAATCTTGTATTCGTTGGCTTCGTCGTGGGCGTGATACTTCTTCGAACGACGGATGATCTTCCCGTAGAGCGGGTGCTTCACCTTCCGTTCGACCAGTACGGTGACGGTCTTTTCGGTCTTGTCGGAGGTGACAGTCCCGATCAGGATACGCTTGGGCATTGTCTGGCTCCTCAGGCCTTGACCGCAGTCGCGGCGCGCTCGGTCTGCAGAGTCTTGATCTGCGCGATCATGCGGCGGACTTCACGGATCCGCGAAGGGGCTTCCAACTGGTTGGTCGCCGCCTGAAAGCGGAGGTTAAACTGTTCACGCTTAAGCTCGGTGAGCTGCGCATCGAGCTGGTCATCGGACTTCGTGCGAAGGTCCTCGATGGCGGTTTTCATCTTGGCCATGGATCAACCCTCCAGGTGCGAGGTGTCGCCGAGACGGGCAACGACCTTGGTCTTGATCGGAAGCTTCATCGCGGCACGTTCGAACGCTTCGGCAGCCAGCGGACCGGCCACGCCGTCGAGTTCGAACAGGATGCGGCCCGGCTTGACCCGTGCAGCCCAGTATTCGACCGAGCCCTTGCCCTTGCCCTGACGGACTTCGGCAGGCTTCTTCGACACCGGCACGTCGGGGAACACGCGGATCCACAGGCGCCCCTGGCGCTTGATGTGGCGGGTGATCGCACGACGGGCGGCTTCGATCTGGCGAGCGGTAATCCGCTCCGGCTCGAGCGCCTTGAGGCCGTAGGAGCCGAAGTTCAGGTCGGTGCCACCCTTGGCATCGCCCTTGATCCGGCCCTTGAATGCCTTGCGAAACTTGGTTTTCTTCGGTTGCAGCATGTTACCTACTCACCTCAACGCGCCGGCCGGACGCCGGAAGTCTGTGCTTCCATCATCAGGCGGTCCTGGGCGGTCGGATCGTGGGCGAGGATCTCGCCCTTGAAGATCCAGCACTTGATGCCGATGATGCCATAGGCAGTCAGTGCCTCGGCTTCGGCGTAATCGACGTTTGCACGCAGCGTGTGCAGCGGAACGCGGCCCTCGCGGTACCATTCGGTCCGAGCGATTTCCGCCCCGCCGAGGCGGCCACCGCAAGTGATCTTGATCCCTTCCGCACCCAGGCGAAGAGCAGACTGGACAGCGCGCTTCATCGCCCGGCGGAACGCCACGCGGCGAACCAGCTGGTCGGCAATGCCCTGGGCAACGAGCTTGGCATCGATTTCCGGCTTGCGGATTTCTACGATGTTCAGCTTGACGTCGCTGGGCGTGAAGGTCGCCAGCTTCGCCCGCAGCTTCTCGATGTCCGCGCCCTTCTTGCCGATGATCACACCGGGGCGGGCCGCATAGATCGAAACCCGGCACAGCTTGGCCGGACGTTCGATCACCACCTTGGAAATGGCGGCCTGCGGCAGCGTTTCCATGATGAACTTGCGGATCTGGATGTCTTCCTTGAGCAGCTGCGCGTAGTTGCGCCCTTCGGCGTACCAGCGGCTGTCCCAGGTGCGGTTGATCTGCAGGCGCAGACCGATCGGATTGCTCTTCTGACCCATCTTACGCCTCTTCCTGCTCGCGAACAACGATGCGCAGCCGGCTGAACGGCTTGAGAATGCGCGTCGACTTGCCGCGGCCACGGGTGTGGAACCGCTTCATGGTGACCGACTTGCCAACGCTCGCTTCGGCGATGACCAGCGAGTCAACGTCGAGGTTGTGGTTGTTTTCGGCGTTGGCGATGGCCGAAGCCAGCACCTTGCTCGCATCGCGTGCCATGGCGCGCTTGGAGAAGGCGAGGATGTTGAGAGCCTCTTCCGCCTTCTTGCCGCGGATCAGGGCCGCCACGAGGTTCAACTTCTGCGCCGAACCACGGATCGTGGTGCCGACGGCCAGCGCCTCGTTATCCGCAACGCGGCGGGGGGCTTTCTGCTTGCTCATCAGCGCTTACCCTTCTTGTCGGCAGCGTGGCCCGGGAAGGTACGCGTAGGTGCGAACTCGCCGAGCTTGTGGCCGACCATTTCTTCCGAAACGGACACGGGGATGAACTTGTGGCCATTGTAGACGTTGAACGTCAGGCCGACGAACTGGGGCAGGATGGTGCTGCGCCGCGACCAGGTCTTGATCGGTGCGCGGGTGCCCTTGTCCTGTGCGTCTTCGGCCTTCTTCAGAAGGCTGAGTTCGACGAACGGACCTTTCCAGACGGAACGTGCCATGTCCGGTTACCTCTTCTTCTTCGCGTGGCGCGAGCGGATGATCATCTTGTCGGTCGACTTGTTGTGCCGCGTGCGTGCGCCCTTGGTCGGCTTGCCCCAGGGGGTAACCGGGTGACGGCCGCCCGAGGTCCGGCCTTCACCACCGCCGTGCGGGTGGTCGACCGGGTTCTTGGCAACACCGCGGGTCAGCGGCTTGACGCCCATCCAGCGCTTGCGGCCGGCCTTGGCGAAGTTCTGGTTCTGGTTGTCAGGGTTCGAAACCGCGCCAACCGTGCCCATGCAATCGCCGCGCAGGTAACGCTGCTCGCCCGAGTTGAGGCGGACAATCACGAGACCGCGATCACGGCCAACAACCTGGACATACGTCCCGGCCGAGCGGGAAATCTGCCCGCCCTTGCCCGGCTTCATCTCGACGTTGTGGCAGATCGTGCCGACCGGCATCTGGCCCAGCAACATGGCGTTGCCCGGCTTGGTGTCGGTCTTCTCGCCTGCCACAACCTTGTCGCCCACAGCGAGACGCTGCGGTGCAAGGATGTAGTTGAGCTCACCGTCTTCGTACTTGAGCAGGGCGATGAAAGCGGTCCGGTTGGGATCGTACTCGATCCGCTCAACGGTTGCTTCCATGTCCCACTTGCGACGCTTGAAGTCGATGAAGCGGTACTTCTGCTTGTGGCCACCGGCCATGCCGCGCGAAGTGACGTGGCCCTTGTTGTTGCGGCCGCCCGTCTTGCGCTTGCCCTCGGTCAGCGACTTGACCGGCTTGCCCTTGTAGAGCCCGGACTTGTCGACGAGAATGAGGCCACGGCGCGCGGGGCTCGTCGGGTTATAGTTCTTCAGTGCCATGGGATCAGCTCACACCTTCGGTGATGTCGATCGGGTCCTGGCCATCGACCAGGGTGACGACTGCTTTCTTCACGTCGCTGCGGCGGTAGGGCTTGCCCTTCCAGCGCTTCGTCTTGCCCTTGGAAACCAGGGTGTTGACGCTCTTGACCTTGCGGTTGAACAGCGCCTCGACCGCTTCCTTGATCTGCGGCTTGGTCGCATCGCCAGCCACCTTGAACACGGTCGCGTTGTTTTCCGCGAGCAGCGTGGACTTCTCGGTGATGTGCGGCGCGAGGATCACGTCATAGTGAC
>NCJP01000153.1 GCA_002278985.1 Erythrobacter sp. 34-65-8 | reverse complement strand
TTCGCCGCCCGGATCGGCGCTGGGCGAAGCGTTCGTGATCGCCATAGACGGTTCGCGCCTGGCCCGGCCAGCTGTGGGTGATGCACAAGTTGCCGTCGGTCGCGCCGTCCAGCACTGCGCCTTCACCGTCGACGAGCTGGGGGCGCACGCCGAAGAACGGAAGGCCGGCGCTGCCCGGCTTCATGTCGTGCGCGCCGGGCAGGGTGGTGATCATGGTGCCGCCGGTTTCGGTTTGCCACCAGGTGTCGATGATCGGGCAGCGGCCTTCGCCCACCACATCGAAATACCAGCGCCAGGCTTCCGGATTGATCGGCTCCCCGACAGTGCCGAGCAGCCGGATCGATTTGCGGCTGCGGGAGCGCACGAAGTGGTCGCCTTCGCGCATCAGGGCGCGGATCGCAGTCGGCGCGGTGTAGAGGATGTTGACCTGGTGTTTGTCGACCACGTCCCAGAACCGCCCATGGTCCGGGTAATTGGGCACGCCTTCGAATACGACTGCGGTCGCGCCGTTCATCAGCGGACCATAGACAATGTAGCTGTGCCCGGTGACCCAGCCGATATCGGCGGTGCACCAGAACACTTCGCCCGGCTGGTAATCGAAGATGTAGGCAAAGGTTGTCGCGGTCCAGAGGCCATAGCCGCCGGTGGTGTGGAGCACGCCCTTGGGCTTCCCGGTCGAACCGGAGGTGTAGAGGATGAACAATGGGTCTTCCGCATTCATCGGCTCGCACGGGCAGGGGGCATCGCTGGCAAGATCGTGGAACCAGTGATCACGCCCTTCGATCATCGGCACATCGGCGCCGGTGTGCCTCACCACCAGCACACCATCGACCCCGATCCCGTCATGGGCCAGCGCGTCATCAACGTTGGCCTTGAGCGGCACCGTCTTGCCGCCGCGCAGGCCGGTGTCAGCAGTGACGACAAAGCGGCTTCCGCAGTCAATGATCCGCCCAGCCAGTGCCTCGGGCGAGAAACCGCCGAACACCACCGAGTGGATTGCGCCCAGCCTTGCGCAAGCGAGCATCGCCAATACGCCCTCGACGATCATGGGCATGTAGATCGTGACCCGGTCGCCTTTCTGCACGCCCAGTGCCTTGAGCGCATTGGCCATGTGCACCACTTCGCCGTGGAGCTCTCGGTAGGTGAGGGAGCGACCGGGCGACGCCGGATCGTCCGGTTCGAAGATAAGGGCGGTCGTCTCGCCCCGGCTGGCGAGATGGCGGTCGACCGCGTTGTGGCACAGGTTGAGCTCGCCATCGGCAAACCACTGAATGTCGACCGGATCGTAGGACCAGTTACCACCCTGGGTAGGCGACTTGCTCCAGTCGAGTCGCTGCGCCTGCTCCAGCCAGAAACCGTCCGGATCCTCGAGCGAGCGCTGATAGAGGGCATCGTACTGCGCGGCGGTGCAGCCGGTGGCGCGGTCAGTGGCGGGGCGGCGGACAAAGTCGCTCATCTGGCAAGTCTCCCTTTCGCGCCTGTCATAGCGCCTTTTGCCACCATAACGCCTTCAGACAAACGTCGTAAGACCATCGGCTAGATGGGCGCGGGGCGCGCTTGCAGGCACATTCCCCACGATAACGGACGAGGGGAGAAATCGGATGGCACTTCGCGTTTCGCGCAGCTTGGCGCGGGCATTCCTGCTGGCAGCCACCTGCATGACCGCAGCACCCGCCGCCGCGCAGGACAGCAGCATCGAGGACCGGCTCGCCCGGCTCGAACGCCTCGTCGAAGGACTGGTCACCCGGCTTGATGCACAACAAGGCAACATCGACGCCCAGCAAGCCGAAACGATCGCCATGACGCAGCAGGCGCTGGCGGAAACCCGTGCGATGCAGGTGCGGCAGCAGGAGCTGGCCGCTCAGATCGATGCGCCGAAAAAGCAGGAAGACAAGGGATTCCGCGTCGGCAACACAACCGTGACCTATGCCGGCTATGTCAAGATGGACGCCATCGCCCAGCGCACCAGCGGCGGGCAACTGCCGACCAGTGCCTTCACTCGCGATTTCCTGATTCCGGGCGCGATCCCTGTCGGCGGGGCATCATCAGGCTGGGATCAGGACTTCAGTGCCCGCCAGTCGCGTTTCATCCTCAAGACTGCAACCGACGTCGGGGCCGAGCACACGCTCAATTCGCATATCGAACTCGACTTCATGGTGACCGATGGTGGCGATGAGCGGGTGTCGAATAGCTACGTCCCCCGCATGCGGCAGGCGTTCATCACCTACGATAACTGGCTGTTCGGCCAGGCCTGGTCGACCTTCCAGGACGTTGGCGCACTGCCTGACAGTCTCGACTTTATCGGTACCACGCCGGGTACGGTGTTCGTGCGCCAGCCGATGATCCGGTACACCAGGGGTGGTTTGCAGCTCGCGGTTGAGCAATCTGAAACCACCGTGACCTCGCGTACCGGCGGACGGGTCGTGGCCGGTGATGACACCCTACCCGATGTGGTGGCGCGCTATAACCTGGCGGGCAAGCGGGGCTCTTTCACGGCAGCTGGCATCCTGCGCAACCTGCGGATCAGCAACGACGATTTCGGCACGGGCAAGCAGAGCGCGCTAGGCTATGGCCTGAGTCTGTCGGGCAAGATCAACATCGGGCCGAAAGACGATCTTCGCCTGATGGCAACCGCAGGCAAAGGGTTGGGACGCTATATCGGGATCAACATTGTCAACGATGCAGCGCTCGATCTGGCGGGCGATCTCGACCCGATTGCGACCTGGTCGGGGTTTGCCGCCTATCGCCATTTCTGGAGCGGCAACCTGCGCTCGACCGTGGCCGGATCCTATTTCAAGGCTGACAACCCGGTGGTGCTGACCGGCAATCTGGTGACCGACGAGAGCTGGAATGCGCTGGCGAACCTGATCTGGTCGCCGGTCAAGCCGTTCGATATCGGGATCGAGTACATGTACGCAGAACGCACACTGGAGGATGGCCGCACCGGCAACCTGCAGAAGGTCCAGCTGTCGACCAAATATTCGTTCTGAACCGAACTGCGGCTGGTCGCTTTTTCGCGTCCCCGAAACGCAAAGCCCGCCGTTACCGGCGGGCTTTGTTCGTTTTCACGAGAGTTCGATGGTGGGCGTAGCAAGGATTGAACTTGCGACCCCTACGATGTCAACATAGTGCTCTACCACTGAGCTATACGCCCGGTCCATCGGATCAGCCACTCGCGTGGCAGGCGCGCCCATTAGCGAGCCATGGCGGTGCGCGCAAGCGCTGTTTCAGGCTGCGGCCTGATCGGCGAACACCCGCTCCACTTCCAGCACCAGATCGCGCAGGTGAAACGGCTTGGACAGAACCTTGGCGCGGGGCTGTTCGCGGCTCGCTTTCAGGGTCACGGCAGCGAAGCCCGTAATGAACATGACCTTGGTGGCCGGGCTGACCTCTGCGCATCGCTGGGCCAGTTCGATGCCGTCCATTTCCGGCATGACGATATCCGACAGAAGCAGGTCGAAGTGTTGCGCTTCCAGCAAGGGCAGAGCCTCGGTCCCGCGATCGACCGCAGTGACTTCATAACCGGCGTTCTGGAGTGCGCGCTCGATATAGCTGCGCATGGCCTGGTCGTCTTCGGCCAGCAGGATTCGGGGTGAAGAGGTGCTCATAGGTGGCTGTCCATACCCGCTTGCACTTAACAATTCTTTGGCGTGATCGCTATTGCCCTGCAATGAGACAGGTCAGCCGAGGGGTGAAGTGACTTTGGCAGTAGCCTGTTTTTGACACCTTGGCGTTTTGCCGCCAGCGTTGGAGCCCGATGGAGCAGCCGCACTCTTCCGCCGACGATTCGCAGTATGCGTTCGAATGCACCCCCGGGGGGCTGACTCCAGGCACCGAAGTGGCGGCTTTCCGGTTGTTCGAGGCTTGCGGCTGCCCCTTGCCCGTGCTCATTGCCGCACCCCATGCCGGGCGCTGCTATCCGCAGGATGTGCTTGAGGCCATGCGTGATTCTGCCTGGTCGATCCTTCGCCTGGAAGACCGGTTGATTGACCGGGTGGCACACGAGGTCGCAACGCGGACCGGGGCGGGTCTGTTGCTTGCCGATGCGCCGCGCGCAGTGATCGACCTCAATCGTTCACCTGACGATATCGACTGGGACATGGTGGCTGATGGCCCGGTTCGTACTGGGCGGCATCTTTCGGCGAGCAGGCGTTCGCGCGGCGGGCTGGGGCTCGTCCCGCGCAGGCTTGCCGGGCTTGGCGAGATCTGGAAATCACGGCTTGCCCACGAGGAAATCCAGCGGCGGATGGAGACGGTGCACCGGCCCTATCACCAGGCGCTCGGACTTGCGCTAGAGTCCCTGCGTGACCGCTGGGGCGCAGCCCTGCTGATAGACCTCCACTCGATGCCGCCGTTGAAGGCTCGTTTTCCCGATGAGCCGGCGCCGGAATTCGTG
>NCJP01000012.1 GCA_002278985.1 Erythrobacter sp. 34-65-8 | reverse complement strand
GCAGGATGCCGGTGGCCAGCGCGATCTTCAGGTTGTCCATCGCCGCGGTGAACTTCTTGATGGCCAGCTGGTAGGGGTTCAGCTCCGCCATCGCCGCATCGCCCGTCTTCGCGCCGCTGAAGAGGCCGACGGAATTGCTCATGCGGGAGTAAATCGCGGGGTTCGCGCCCATCGCGACCATGTTGGCGACGTTGACGCCGCCCGTCGGTCCGAAGGTCTGGACGGCCAACCTGGCGAGCGCCAGCTTCTGCGCTTCGGGGCTGTTTTCACCCCCGTGCGGGAAATAGATCGAGGCGTTCTTGATCGCGTACGCCAGCATCCGCGGCACGACCCGGCGGGGGCGGCTCATGCCTTCTCCCCTCGCGGTTGCGCGAGGGGCCGGGGGCGCGCCGCGTTCACAGGTCGCTCGCCTTCATCCGGAAGATCGGGGTGTGCGGCACATAGGTGGCCATCGCGTCGAGCAGGTCGGGCAGGCTGTCGCGCGCGATCAGGATGTTCTGGTGCGCCGGGCGGACGAAGCCGACCTCGGCCATGTGGCGGTTGAAGGCGATCAGGTGATCGTAAAAGCCGAAGGCGTTGAGCAGGCCGACCGGATCGGAGTGATAGCCCAGCTGCGCCCAGCTGATCGCTTCCCACAGTTCGTCCATCGTTCCGACCCCGCCGGGGATGGTGACGAAGCCATCGGAAAGGTCGGTGAAGGCCTTCTTGCGCTCGTGCATCCCCTCCACCACGTGGAGCTCGGTGCAATCCCGGTTGGCCACTTCGCTGCCGGCCAGTGCCTCGGGGATCACCCCGATCACCTCGCCGCCCGCCTCCAGCGCGCCGGAGGCGACCGCGCCCATCAGCCCCAGCCGCCCGCCGCCGTAAACCACGCCGATGCCGCGTGTCGCCAGCGTGCGGCCCACGTCACGCGCAAGGTCCATATAACGCGGATCGGCCGGCGTGGCGGACCCGCAATAGACAGCGAGGCGCTTCACCGCGCCAGATCCTCCAGCATCAGCCCCGCCGTCGCCTTGGCGCTGCCGACCACGCCGGGGATGCCTGCGCCCGGATGCGTGCCCGCGCCGACGAGGTAGAAGTTGCCGATCACGTCATCGCGGTTGTGGCCGCGGAAGAAAGCGCTCTGCCACAGCACCGGCTCCAGGCTGAAGGCGCTGCCGAGGTGGGCGTTGAGGTCGATCGCAAAATCCTTCGGCGCATAGCTGAACTTGGTCACGATCCGGTCATGGATGTCAGGAATCAGCCGCCGCCCGACTTCGTCGAGGATGCGCTTTTCCAGCATCGGGCCGACTTCGTCCCAGTCGACCGCCAGCTTGCCCATGTGGGCGACCGGGACCAGCGCGTAGAACGTGCTCTTGCCCGGAGGGGCCATGCTCGGATCGGTCACGGTCGGGTGGTGCAGGTAGATGCTGAAATCCTGCGGCAGCACGCCGTGGGTGTAGATATCGTCCAGCAGGCCTTTGTAGCGCGGGCCGAACAGGATCATGTGGTGCGGGATGCCGGGCCAGGTGCCCTCCAGCCCGAAATGGACCACGAACAGACCGGGGCTGAAGCTCTTGCGGCCGAGCGATTTCGCCTGGTCCTTGCCCCGCTTGGTCCCGCCCAGCAGGTCGCGATAGGAGTGCATGATGTCGGCGTTGCTCGCGACGGCGTCGAACTTTTCGCGCCAGCTGCTGGCCGCCTCGACCTCGGTGGCGCGGTTGCCGATGGTGTGGACCTGCACCACAGGGTCGCCGACCCGCATCGTGCCGCCGAGCCGCTCGAAATGGCGGATCATCCCGGCGATCAGCCGGTTGGTGCCGCCGCGCGTCCACCACACCCCGCCGTCCTTTTCCAGCTTGTGGATCAGGGCGTAGATGCTGCTGGTCTTCATCGGGTTGCCGCCGACCAGCAGGGTGTGGAAGCTCAGCGCCTCGCGCAGCTTCTCGCTCTGCACGAAGCTGGAGACCATCGAATAGACGCTGCGCCAGGCCTGCTTCTTGGCCAGCGCCGGGGCGGCCTTGAGCATCGACTTGAAATCGAGGAACGGCACATGGCCGAGCTTGACGTAGCCTTCCTCGTAGACCCCGGCAGCGTATTCGAGGAACCGCAGGTAGCCCGCGACATCAGCCGGGTTGAGCTTGGCGATCTCGCTGTGGAGCTGCGCCTCGTCGTTTGAATAGTCGAAGTTGGTGCCATCGGGCCAGTTGAGCCGGTAGAACGGCATGACCGGCATCAGCTCGACGTCGGCCGCCATGTCGTGGCCTGAAAGCGCCCACAGTTCCTTCAGGCAATCGGGATCGGTGACCACGGTCGGCCCGCCATCGAACAGAAATCCGTCCCGCTCCCAGAAATAGGCCCGCCCGCCCGGCTTGTCGCGGCCCTCCACCACGGTGGTCTGGATGCCGGCCGATTGCAGCCGCAGGGCCAGTGCCATGCCGCCGAAGCCGGAACCGATCACGCAGGCGCGCTTGCCGGTGGTTTTGAGGTCCGGAGAGATGCCGGGAGCGGTCACGGGGTCGGCAGATCGGACGGTCATGGGCGGTGTCTTTCTCTAAGCGGGGCGCTCTGGCCGGCCAGTGCCGACAGCGCGCGCAGAATGGATACGGGTGGTTTGCCGCAAAGGATGCGCGCCTTGTCCGCTGTGGTGGAGCGGGCGGCGTAGAACCGCTCGATCAGCGGCTGGCGCAGGCGGTAGAAACGCTGGAATACGCGGTAACGCTCGTCCGGCTTCGCAGCATCGAACAGCATCCGGCCAAGCGCGCGGTAGAACCCGGTCTGCGCCCAGTGCCGCCGCGCCCGGTCAGCCAGCAGGGCCGCCAGCTGTTCGCCCGGCAGGTCGGCATCGGCCGCAATCGCCAGCGCCGTTTCGACCGCGAACGGCAGGGTGTAGCTGGTCAGCGGGTGGACGAACCCGCCACCGGCCCCGGCCCGCGCCACCCCGTCGATGGCGTGGGCGCGCTGCCAGGCGGCAAAGTCGCCCCCGGTGATGACCGGTAGGACCCCGGCCTCGCCGTGCAGGATCGTGCCGTCCCAGCCCTGGCTTTCGCAATAGCGGTCAATCCGGGCTGACAGGGCGCTCCGGTCCAGCTCCGGGCTGTCAGCGTAATAGGTGTCCTCGACGAACAGCTCGTCCGCCCCGAGCGGCAGGACATAGACGAACCGGTAAGCGCCGTGCTGGTCCACGCGCGCATCCATCACGATCGGCTGGGCGAGGCCGTGCGGGCGCGGGGTGCGGAAGTGGCGGCCCATGAAGACCTGCCACCCGCCGCGCAGGGTGCTGTCGGTTGCCATGTCACGGCAATCGATCACCGCGCGGGCAGACACGCGGGTGCCGTCAGCCAGGATAATCCCGCCTGCGTCAAGTGCCGCAACCGGGGTACCGGTACGGATCGTGTCCTGCCCCAGCTCGCGCCGCAGGGCCGGTTCGAAATCGGCGCTGGAGAGCGAGTTGTACCTGGCCTTGAGTTTGCGCTGATAGGCCGGGAAGCGCACTTCGTAGCCCTGCCAGCCGATCTTGCGGAACGGGGCAAGCAGGGCGTTGCCGGCGGTGTCGAGATCGCTGTCGAACCAGCTCCAGCGGTGGTTGCCGCCCAGCGCCGGCCCTGCCTCGTAGAGGTGCACCGCGACATCCGGGCGGGCCTGACGCAGGGCAAGCGCAATGAGCCCGCCCGCAAGGCCGCCCCCGACGATGGCGATTTCCGTTCTCGTGGTGTTGTTGGCGCGACCGCTCATGCGAGCACCGCCCTAGGCGAGCAGCGCGGCCCGGGCAATGGGGACCGCGCGAGGGGGGCCGCGCGAGCGCGCGCTTGCGCTTGCCCGCGCGAACGGCAACAAGACCGGCCATGTCTGCTCCGCTCAGTCCGCATCGCCCGGCGTTGATCGCCGTCCTGGTCATGGTGCTGACCACGCTCGGCGTGTTGCTGGCGATGGGCCGCCCGCCGATCTGCACCTGCGGCACGGTCGAGCTGTGGTATGGCAACATCAATTCCTCAGGCAACAGCCAGCACCTGTCAGACTGGTACACGCCCAGCCACATTATCCACGGGATGCTGTTCTATGGTGTCGCCTGGCTGCTTTTCCGCAAGTGGCAGGTGGGCGGTCAAGGCGCCGCACGCTGGGGCTTCGCGCTGGCGGTATTCCTCGAAGCGGCGTGGGAAATTGTCGAGAATACCCCGTTCGTGATCGACCGCTATCGCGCGGTCACGGTCAACTGGGGCTATTCGGGTGACAGCGTGATCAATTCCATGGCCGATATCGGCTGGATGAGCCTGGGGTTCTGGCTGGCCATGCGCCTGCCGGTCAAGGTGACAGTGGCGCTGGCCATAACTGCGGAAATCGTCACTGCGCTGGTGGTGCGGGACAATCTGACGCTCAACGTGGTCATGCTGGTCTGGCCACTGGAGAGCATCCGGGTCTGGCAGGGGGCGGGCTGATGCGGGAACGGGCAGCATTACCAACCATTGAGGCCACCATGCGCATCATTTTCGGTTCCTTCGCCCTGCTTGCCTCCCCCGCTCTGGCGCAGGAGGCACCGCAAGGCCCGCCCGCCGGCATCCCGCCGCCGGGCGAGACCGTGTTTGACGACACCTGGGTCACGATCGGTGTCGGGGCGGCCTACAGCCCCAGCTACAGCGGGTCGGACGATTATCGCCTGGCAGTGTTGCCGGTGGTGCAGGGCAAGGTGGCCGGTGTCCGGGTCGAACCGCGCCCGGCCGGGCTGGCGCTCAATGTCCTGCCGGAAGTGCGGGGCAAGCCGTCGTTGTCGTTCGGGCCGGTGATCCGTGTGCGCAGCGACCGGGCGGATGATATCGAGGATCCCGTGGTTGAACTGGCGGGCGAGCTTGACCGGGCGGTCGAAGTGGGTGCCACGGCCGGGCTCAACATCCCCGGCGTGCTGACACGGTTCGACACACTGTCGTTCACGGTTGACCTGCGCCAGGACGTGGCCGGGGCGCATTCGGGCATGGTGGTCGAGCCGCGGGTGAGCTGGGGCAGCCCGCTGTCGCGCGCCGCGTTCGTGCAGCTGTCCGCCGGGGCCGAGTTCGTCAGCAACGATTACGCCCGCTATTACCAGTCGGTCAGCCCGGCGCAGGCGGCTGCCAGCGGGCTGCCGCAATTTGCCGCCGATGGCGGGCTCAACGCGCTTGGGGCCAACCTGCTGGTGGGCTATGATCTCGATGGAAATGCCCTCAACGGCGGCCTCGGCCTGGTGATGATCGCGGCCTATTCGCGGCTTCAGGGCGATGCCGCGCGCACGCCCTACACCTCGCTTCGCGGGGACGCCGACCAGGCGCTGGTCGTGTTGGGGATTGGTTATACGTTCTGACTTGTCGTGCGGCGGGGCAGGCCATGTGACCTGCCCCGCGCGCAATCAGTCTTCCTTCTTCGCTTCGGCGCCAGTCGTGCCTTCCGGCAGCGCGGGGCGCGGCGCGGGCAGGGCTGCCTTGCGGTTGCCGGTTTTCAGGTAGGTATCGAACCACTGCATCATCCGCAGGTTGTAGTCATAGCGGCTGGTGGCGCGCTGGTTGCCATGCCCTTCGCCGGGATAGAGCACCAGCCGCACCGGGGTTTCCGGCTTGCGGGTCTTGATGTGACGGTAAAGTTCGTAGCTCTGGCTGGGGTCAACCCGGGTATCGTCCGCCCCGTGCATGATCAGGATCGGGGTTTCGGCCTTGCCCACGTGTGTGATCGGGCTGCGCTCCATCAGGTGGTCCCATTCTTCCCAGGGCCACTTGCGTTCGTGGACCAGGTACATCTCGTTGGGAATGTCGGTGGTGCCGAACTTGCTGACGTTGTTGGAAATGCCGACGAACATCACGCTGGCGGCATATTCCTCGCTGTAGAAGGTCGCGCCCCAGGCACTGGCGAACCCGCCATAGGAACCTCCGGTGATGCCGACCCGATCGGCGTCGGCGATCCCCTGCGCCACCAGATGCCGCTTGGCATCGACGATGTCGTCGAATTCCTTGCCGGCGTAATCGCCCTGGTGTTGCTTGGCGAAGGCGACGCCGTAGCCGGTCGAGCCGCGATAGTTGGGCAGGAAAACGGCATAGCCCTGGCCCGCCGCGACCTGGCCCGGCTTGCTGTAGGCGGTCTGCCAGCCGTTGCTTTCATGCGCTTCCGGGCCGCCGTGGACGTTCATGATCAGCGGCGCGCCGCCGCGGGGGGCACCGCCGACGGGCTCTATCAGCACGCCTTCGATCTGCTGCCCGTCGCGGGCGGTGTAGGTCACGGCGGACTGCCGCCCGAAGGTGATTTCGCTCAGCCACGGGTTGTGCTTCGTCCAGCGCTGGAACGCGCCGCCCTCCCACACGAACAGTTCTGTCGGGTGCTGCGGGCTGTTGGCGCGCACTGCGATCTTGCCGCCGGCGGTTTCCACCCCGGTCAGGATCAGCTCGCCGCCCTCGTGCTCGTGGTCGACCGTGCCATCGGGCTTGTAGACCCGGAGCAGGCTGCGCGCGCCGACGTGGATCACCGCTGCGAGCCGCCCGTCATCCAGCCATGCAGCGTCGACCGTCGCTTCGGCCGCCTCGGGATTGAGCGCCCGGAAAGCGCCGGTCGCAACGTCTGCCAGGTGCAGGGTGGTGTCGGCCGGGTCATGCTGGTCGACGCCGGCAATCAGCGAAAGCTGGCGCCCATCGGGCGAGATTTCGACATCGCCGAGCTTGCCCGGCGTCGCGACCACGGCCTTCACCGCGCCGGTCGCCAGATCGATCACGTTGACCCGCATCGAGGTGTAGCTGTCATCCACCCGCGGGCTGGGGGCGGACTTGACCACTGCGTTTCGGCCGTCCGGCAGGATCTGCACTTCGCTGACATAGCCGGTCAGCGGGATTGCGCGCGGCGCGGCATCGGGTTCCTCACCCACCGCCGCCGCGAACAGGCGGTTCATGGTCTCTTCTTCCTCATAGACCACCGCGTTGAAACCGGCCTTCTTTGCCTTTTCGCGGGCCTTGTCTTCCTCCGCTCCGGTCAGGAGGTACAACGTCGCGCCATCCGGGCTCCAGGCATACTGGCGCACCGCGCTGTCCTTGACTTCGGCCAGCTTGCGCTGTGCGCCGCCATCCACCGGGATGCCCCAGACGCTCCGCTTTTCCTCGCCCTTGGCCCAGAGGAAGCTGATCATCCGGCCATCGGGGGAAAATTCCACGCTGCCGGGGTTCACGTCCAGCGGCAGGAACTGGCGGGCATTGTCCGGCGCCCAGGCGACCGACAGTTCGGACCTGGTCGCGCCGTTTTCCTCGCCTTCGGTGATGTCGGGCAGGCGGCTGGTGGTGTAGGCAATGCGGCTGCCGTCGGGGGCGATTGCCACCTGGCCCACCCCTTCCAGCCGCGCCACGTCTTCCGGCGTCATCGGGCGGGCAGTGGCGGTGGCGGCAAGCGAAACACTGGCAAGCAGGGTGGCGGTGGTCAGCGCGACACGGATCATGTTTTGGCAGTCCTTTCGAAATTCTGGGGGATGACGCATTCATAACGCTTCATCGGCAGAGGGCAACCGGCCGGCGCAAGGGGTCCGGGGGAAGGCCGGGCGGTGCCCGCTTGCGCCCGACGGAGCGAGCGGGCATGACCCGCCGCACAAGGGGAGAGACCTGATGCACCTGAAAACACTGCTTGGCGCCGCTGCCGCGCTGATCGCCGCACCCGCTCTGGCGGACACCACCATCATCCATGCCGATGCCGTGATCGTCGATGCGCAGAGCGCGCCGCGCGGACAGTCGACCGTGATCGTGACTGACGGGCGCATCGTCGCCATCGAGGATGGGTTCACCGCGGGCCCGGAAGGCGCGAAGATGGTCCATCTGGCGGGCAAGACGCTGGTGCCCGGGTTGATCGATCTCCACACCCACTTGTCCGGCGACCCTTCTGGCGAGTTCTGGCGCGCGGCCACCACGCCGCCGGAATACTTCGTCCTGATTGCGGCGAAGAACGCGCGCATCACCGCCAAGGCCGGGTTCACCACGGTGCGCGATCTGGGCTCGCGCACGGACCAGGTGACCCAGATGCTGCGCCGCGCTACCGAGGAAGGCATGGTGCCGGGCCCGCGCATCGTCACCAGCGCGCGGACCATTTCGATTGTCGGCGGGCATGGCGACGTCAATGGCTTCGTCGAGCATGTCAACGATGCACTCGGTTCGGATTACACCTGCACCGGCCCGGTCGAATGCGCCGAAACCGTGCGCAAGGCCTCGAAATATGGCGCTGACCTGATCAAGATTACCGCCACGGGCGGGGTGCTCAGCCAGCAGGGACGCGGGCTGGAGGCGCACTTCTCCGATCCCGAAATGACTGCCATCGTCGAAACGGCGGAACTGCTCGGCCTCAAGGTCGCTGCCCATGCCCACGGTGCGCGCGGGGTCGAAGCAGCGGCGCGCGCAGGCGTCCACAGCATCGAGCATGGCACCTATCTCGATGAAGCCGCGGCCAAGGTCATGCGCGAGAAAGGCACCGTGCTGGTGCCGACACTGATGGCCCTGAAGGGCGTGAGCGAAGGCGTGGGCACGGGCACCTACACTCCGGTGGTCGAAGCCAAGATCCGCGCGGTTGAACCGTTCATGGCGACGCTGGTCTCCCGCGCCCGCAAGAACGGCGTGCCGGTGGCGTTCGGCACGGATGCAGGCGTGTTTCCGCACGGCCGCAATGCCGAGGAGTTCGCCCTGATGCTGGCCCAGGGCATGTCCAGCCGCGAAGCCGTGGCCGCCGCGACCACGGTTGCGGCCAAGGTGCTCGGCCTGGAAAACGAGATCGGGCGGATTGCGGTGGGCTATTCGGCGGACATCATCGCGGTCGATGGCAACCCACTGGAAGACGCCACCGTGCTGGAAAAGGTGGAGTGGGTCATGGCCCGCGGGCGGGTGATGGACTGAGCGGCAGGGCGACCGAAAGTCCGCTGCCCGAGACCTCGCTGCCCGAGACCCCGCTGACAGTTCGCGTCAGCGACGCGGGGAGTGGTTCTTCGGGGCGCGGCCAGCGTCGATGTCTGCGGCCACGTTGCGTTCTTCTCGGTGGTCCATCGGATGGCGGTTGGACGGCTTGCGCAGGAACTTGGTCAAGGCGATCGCGGCAGCAATCAACGCGATGATCAGGGTCACCAGCCCCAGGATGGGAACGAGTTCGGAAGCGGACATATCGGGTACTCTCTCACTGCCTCCCGCACCCGATCAACCGGTTGCGCCAGCAGGAGTTCCTTCGCCCGGCGCTCTTTTTGTGCAGGCCAGTTTCGCAGGCAGTCGTTCGCGGGCCGGGGCAAAGCGGCCTGACCGTTTTCCTACAGCGCCCCGATCTGCCATGAAGGTATTCTGCCGCGCGCGGCTGGCTGAACGGGGGCGGGGGGCGGCCCGCACCCTCTTTGTCCCGGGTGTGCACAAAATGATTGAAAGACAATGCGATAGCTCGCCTCAGCGAACTTGACACGGTGTCAGCTTCGTCAAGCAGGTGTCAAGCGGCAGGGCCCGGTTCCTTGCCGCCAGCCGATTTCGTCTGGTCGATGCGGCCAAGCCGTTGGTCGAGCGGAGTGGGCAGCGGTATCGCGGGCGGGCTAGCCCCCTTGCATTGCCATGTGCAAGGTGTAGCGATTAGATAATACACTTCGCACTCGAACCGGGGGAATCTCATGACCACAATCCGTCTCGCGCTGCTGGCCACTGCTGCCGCGCTTGTCCTGCCCGCCGTGCCCGCGCTGGCCCAGCAGACCGTTTCGGCCAGAGCCGGGGCGACCATCATCTCGCCGCAGGCCGAGCATGACCGGCTCCATGCCCTGTTCGCCGACGCCGACGCCCGCGAACTGGCGCTCAATCCGCTTGGCCGCCTGTTCCGGGGCGATGACAAGGACGCGGACCGGCTCGGCGATTTCCTGACCGATTCCCAGTGGATTGCGGCGCGCACCGATACCAAGCTGAACCTGGCCCTGCTGGCCCAGATCGACCGGGATCATCTGAATGCGACCGACCAGCTTGCCTACGACGTGTTCAAGTACCAGCAGGAGACTGCGCTGGCCGGGCAGACCGATGAAATCCGCGCGCTGACCGAAGTGCGCCCCATCAACCACTTCTCCGGTTTCCACACCTTCTATCCCACCTTCGCCAGCGGTGACAGCGCGGCCCGTTTCAGGACGCTGGCCCACTACGAGGACAACCTGAAGCGGCACGATGACTACATCATCATCAACGATCGCGCGATCGGTCGTTCGCGCGAAGGCATGGCAAGCGGAGTGGTCGAAACCAGGCTGACCATCGACCGGGTGATCACGCAGTTCGACACCATGCTGGCGATCCCGCAGGCGGATTCGATGTTCATGAAGCCGGTGAAGAATTTCCCGGCCGATTTCTCCGCCGCTGACAAGGCGCGGCTGACCGAGGCCTATGCCGCAAAGACGGCTGAGCTCTATGCGGCCCACACCCGGGTGCGCGATTTCCTGCGCAACGAATATCTGCCGGCCGCGCGCGAGCAGGTGGGCCTCAGCCAGATGAAGGGCGGGGACAAGCTCTACGCGATGATGATCGAGCAGACGACGACGCTGCCGCTCACCGCCGATTACCTGCACGACCTTGGCCTGAGCGAAGTTGCCCGGATCAAGGCCGAGCTGGAGAAAATCCGCAACGAAGTGCGCTTCAAGGGCTCGCTGAACGAGTTCTTCGACTATGCCCGCACCGATCCCAAGTTCCAGCCCAAGAGCCGTGCGGCGCTGACGCAGAGCTATTACGATATCGGCAAGCAGGTCGACAAGCAGATCGGCAAGTACTTCTCGGTCCTGCCGAAGACGCCGCTGGTGATCAAACCCTACGACGAGTCGATCGAGCAGTTCAGCGCCGGTGGCTCCTACCAGCAGGGTGCACCTGACGGCTCGCGCCCGGGCACGTTCTACTTCAACGCCTATGACCTGCCGAGCCGCCTGACGACCGGTAACGTCACGCTCTACCTGCACGAAGGTGCGCCGGGGCACCATTTCCAGATCAGCCTGGCGCAGGAGAACGAAGCGCTGCCCAATTTCATGCGGTACGGCGGCAACACCGCCTATGTCGAAGGCTGGGCGCTCTATGCCGAAACGCTCGGCTACGAGATGGGCTTCTTCAAGGACCCGTGGAACCGCTACGGCACCCTGCAGGACGAACAGCTGCGCGCGATGCGGCTGGTGGTGGATACCGGCCTCCACGCCAAGGGCTGGAGCCGCGAACAGGCCATCACCTTCATGATGGAAAACTCCGGCATGACCGAGACCGAAGTGGTGGCCGAAGTTGAACGCTACATTGCCATCCCCAGCCAGGCGCTCGCCTACAAGGTCGGCGCGCTCAAGATCCAGGAACTGCGCCAGAAGGCGGAGACTGCCTTGGGCGAGAAGTTCGACCTGCGCGAATTCCATACCCAGGTGCTGAGCACCGGCGCTCTCCCGCTGCCGGTGCTGGAAGCCAAGATTGACCGCTGGATCGCGGCTGTCAGGTAGTAGCCGCTTTCACCCGATTTGATCTCGGTCAAAGCCCTCTGTCCATGGTCGTGGAATGACGCCACCATGGGCAGAGGAGTGCGGCAATGAATGCATTGGGCGAGGTGACGGCGGATCGGGAGGTCTGCCATGTGGATGTGCTGATCGCAGGCGCGGGGATTTCAGGAATCGGCTCAGCCTATCACCTGCAGGACCAGTGCCCCTGGGCCAGCTATGCCATCCTGGAAATGAAGGAGACTTTCGGCGGGACGTGGGAGACCCACAAATATCCCGGCGTCCGCTCCGATTCCGATCTCTACACCTTCGGCTACCGGTTCAAGCCGTGGATCGGCCCGCCGATTGCCAGCGCTGGTGAAATCCTGCGCTACATGGGCGAAGTGATCGACGAGAACGGGATTGGCGAACACATCCGCTATGGCCACAGGATCACCCGCTGTGCTTTCAGCCGCGACACCAACCTGTGGACGGTCGAGGCGACCCGCTTGTCGGACAAGGCCGCGCTGACCTTTACCTGCCGCTTCCTGTGGATGTGCCAGGGCTATTACGACCACCAGACGCCCTACATCCCGCCCGAATGGCTGAGCTGCGGGCTGGCGGACTACAAGGGCGACTTCGTCCACGCCCAGCTGTGGGACCCGGAGTACGACTACACCGGCAAGCGGGTGCTGGTCATCGGCTCCGGTGCAACGGCCGCCACCGTGGTCCCGGCCTTTGCCGACAAGGCCGCCCATGTGACCATGCTCCAGCGGTCCCCGACCTATTTCTATTGCAGCGAGAACAAGAACGAACTGGCGGACCGGTTGCGCGAGATCGGGATTGACGAGCCGACCGTTCACCGCGTCGTGCGCGCCCAGATCATGCACGACCAGGACGTGACCACCCGCCGGTGTATCGAGGAACCGGACGCCGTGGTCGAGGACCTGCGCGAACTGGTTCGTGTCTTCACCGGCAAGCCGGATTTCGAATTCGAGCCGCACTTCGCACCCAAGTATCGCCCGTGGCAGCAACGGCTGGCGTTCTGTCCGGAAGGCGACGTGTTCCGCGCGGCAGTGGCGGGCAAGCTGACCGTCGTGACCGACACCATCGACCGCTTCACCGAAACCGGCGTCGTCACAACCTCGGGTGAGGAAATCGAGGCCGACCTGATCGTTGCCGCAACGGGATTTCACCTGTCGGTGATGGGCAATATCCCGTTCTTCGTCGATGACGAGCGGATCGACTGGCACGATACCGTGACCTATCGCGGGATGATGTTCACCGGCGTGCCCAACATGGCCTGGGTCATGGGCTACTTCCGCGCCAGCTGGACCCTGCGGGTCGACATGCTGGGCGATTTCGTCTGCGTCCTGCTGAACCACATGCGGGACAAGGGCGCGGCGCGGGTCGAGGTGGCCCTGCGGCCCGAAGATGCCGGGATGGCGCTTCAGCCATGGATCGAGGCGGACAACTTCAACCCCGGCTACCTGATGCGCGGGCTGGGCAAACTGCCCCGCGCCGGGGACAAGCCTGAATGGCGGCACAACCAGGATTACTGGCGCGAGAAGGACGAGATCCCGAACATCGACCTTGATGGGACGGAATTCGTCTATGCCGAGGGCGCCTTTGCCGCCACCGAACCGGCGCTCGAGGCAGCGGAATAACCACAAGGGGGAATTGCCTGAAATGCCGGACATGATCGACGCGACCACCTGGTCGGCGCTGTTTCTCGGGCTGTTCTCGGTCGCCGCCGCGCTCGGCGCGCTGCGCAAGCCGGGGGTTTGGAAGACCATGGTCGAGGAAATCGAGCGCTCGCCTGCGCTCCAGCTGCTGAGCGGGTTGCTCGAGCTGGCACTGGGAATTGCGGTCTACCTCGCCAACCCGTGGATTCCGGCTGACCTGCTGACCTGCATCATGAAGACCGTCGGCGCGGTGATGGTGTTCGAGGCACTCGCCGTAATCGCTTTCTCCGACCTCTACTTCCATTTCTGGCTGCGCAACCTGGCCCACATGATGCGCGGCTGGGTGCTGCTCACGCTGGTGCTGGGCGGCGCGCTCGTCGTGGCGGCCCTGCTGCGCTTCTAGCATTGGCGGCAGGGCTGGACAGGGGGCGCGTTCCCGGTCCATCACCGCTGCCATGACGGGAACAAGCATCTGGTGGGGCGGCGAACGGCCGCCGCTCGAACCCATGACCCTGCTGGGCGAGAACGCCATGCCGGGGCTGCTGGGCATCGAATTCGTGGCCTGCGGCGATGACTGGATTGCCGCGCGGATGCCGGTCGATGCGCGCACCCACCAGCCGTTCGGGCGGCTCCATGGCGGGGCCTCGGTCGCGCTGGCGGAGACAGTCGGCTCGGTCGCGGCAAGCTATTGCGTCGACCGCAGCCAGTTCGTGGCGGTGGGGATGGAGATCAACGCCAACCACATCCGCCCGGCCTACTCCGGCTGGGTCACCGCAACCGCCACGGCGGAATCGCTGGGGCGGACCACCCAGGTCTGGTCGATCCGCATCCGCGACGAAGCCGAGCGGCTGGTGTGCATCTCGCGCCTGACCGTTGCGGTGATCCCGCTGGAGCGCAAATGACGCAGCCGGTCGATGCTGCCACGCTGGACCGCCTGCGTGCAGCCGCACAGCAGGACCCGCGCAGCCCGGCGGCCCACCGGCGGCTGGGGCAGGCATTGCGCCGCCTCGGGCTCGACCAGCAGGCGGCCGAGGCCGAAATGGCTGCAATCCGCGCGACCGCGTTCGATCCGGCAATGGTCGCCATTGCGCAGGCGCTGCTGGCCAATGACCTTCCGGCGGCAGAGCAGGGCTTGCGTGCCCGGCTGAGCCAGCAGCCGCTCGATGTCGCGGCGATCCGCATGATGGCGGAACTGGCCGGGCGGCTGGGGCGCTTCCCCGATGCCGAGAACCTGCTGCGCCGCGCGCTGGAACTCGCCCCCGGTTTCACCGCCGCGCGCGGCAACCTTGCCACCGTGCTCTACAAGCAGAAGCGCTTTGCCGAGGCCGCCGAAGTGCTCGACGCGGTGCTGGCGGCCGATCCGGCCAATCCCGCCAACCAGAACCTCAAGGCCGCCGCACTCAGCCATACCGGGGACTATCACGAGGCGCTGGCACTCTATGCCGAGCTGCTCGAAAGTTTCCCCGATCACGCCAAGCTGTGGATGAGCCGCGCGCATATCCTCAAGACGGTCGGCCGGCAGGACGAAGCGGTTGCTGCCTATCGCCGTGCACTGGCGATCGAGCCGGGGCTGGGGGAGGTATGGTGGAGCCTCGCCAACCTCAAGACCGTGCGGTTCGAGGATGCCGATGTCGCCGCGATGGAGCGCGCGCTGGAGGACGACAGCCTCGGCCACGAGGACCGTTTTCATCTGCACTTCGCGCTGGGCAAGGCGCTGGAGGAACGGCGCGAAGCCGAGGCTTCGTTCCGGCATTACGCCAAGGGGAACGCGCTGCGCAGCGAAGAGCTGGCTTACGATCCGGCGGAGACTACCGCGCTGGTCGATGCGACCATCACCGGGTTCACGGCGGACTTCGCCGCCAGCCTTGCCGGGCACGGCTGCCCCGCGCCTGACCCGGTCTTCATCCTCGGCCTGCCCCGCGCCGGGTCGACCCTGATCGAACAGATCCTTGCCAGCCACAGCCAGGTCGAAGGCACGATGGAGCTGCCGGCGCTGATCG
>NCJP01000152.1 GCA_002278985.1 Erythrobacter sp. 34-65-8 | reverse complement strand
GATCTGCACGAACGGCTGGGCCGCGAACTGCGCGTGGTCGGCCACTGATTCCTTCGTCAGACGGCAGCCAGCGCCCTGTGCCAAGCAGCGAGGCGCTGCTCCCGCAGCCCGGGCTCCATTGAGGGTATAAACCCACGTACCGATCCGCGCATGGCCGCAGCGGCCTGTCCGAGCGAGGGGTGAAGGCCCGCCCCCACCGCAGCCAGCATGGCAGCACCCAAAGCGGTGGTTTCGACATAATCAGGCCGTTCGACCTCAAGGTCGAGCATATCGGCAAGATCCTGCGCCATCCAGTCGTTGGCGCTCATGCCTCCGTCGATCTTCAACGACCGCCAGGGGGCACCGTCCGCCGCGAAGGCAGTCGCCAGGTCAACGGCCTGATGGGCCATCGCTTCCAGCGCCGCGCGGGCAATTTCCGCGCGGCCGCTCGAGAAGCTGAGCCCCGAAATCGACCCGCGCGCCGCCGCATTCCAGTGCGGCGCACCAAGACCGGACAATGCCGGCACAATCGTCACCCCGCCGCTGTGCGGGATCGAGCGCGCCAGCGCCTCGGTTTCCGGCGCACTGCCGATGATACCCAGTGCATCGCGCAGCCACTTGATCAGACTGCCCGCCACGAACACCGAGCCCTCGATTGCGTAAGTCCTCTGCCCTTCGTGTTGCATCAGGACCGTGCCCAGCAGGCGGTTGTCCGAGCGCGGCAGCTCGTGGCCCTTGTTGGTCAGCACGAATGCGCCGGTGCCGAACGTGGCCTTGGTCTCTCCCGGAGCGAGACAGCCCTGCCCGATGGTGGCCGCCTGCTGGTCCCCGGCCATGCCGCAGATCGGGATCGCCCGGCCGAACAGTGCGCGATCGGTTTCAGCCAGCATCCCGTGGGTATCAACCACCCGAGGCAGCGTTTCGGGAGGAACGCCCAGCAGATCGCACAACCCCGCATCGAACCCGGCCCCGTCCAGCGCCAGCAGCAACGTGCGGCTGGCATTGCTGGCGTCACTGACATGCGCGGCACCATGGCTGAGCTTCCACACCAACCAGCTTTCCACTGTCCCCAGCGCCAGACATCCGGCCTTCTGTGCCTGGGCCACGGCCTCATCATGGTCGAGCAGCCAGCGCATCTTGGTGCCGGAGAAATAGGGGTCGAGCAGTAGGCCGGTGCGCGCGGTGACATCCGGTTCGTGCCCGGCTGCCTTCAGGCTGTCGCAGAACGCCGCCGTGCGCCGGTCCTGCCACACGATTGCCCGGGTCAGCGGCTCGCCGGTGCTGGTGTCCCACGCCACCACGGTCTCGCGCTGGTTGGTGATGCCGATGGCGGCAATGGTGTCCGCCCCGCCGGCCTGCTCGATCCCGCGGCGCGCGCAGGCCAGCGACTTGGCCCAGATCTCGCCCGCGTCATGCTCAACCCAGCCGGGCTGCGGGTAATACTGGGTCAGCTCTTCCTGGCAGACCGACAGTTCCCGCCCGTCAGGCGCAAACACGATCGCGCGGGTGGACGTGGTCCCTTCATCGAACACCAGAATGTTGTCGGCCAAGCCTATCCTCCCAATTTGTCAGGCGTGACATGCCGCAAGCCTGCCCCCATATGCAAGCAATGGCAGCAGCTCCCCCCAAACCATGGCCGACCGGCCTGTCCGAACAGTGCGAGCCGCTCGTGCGGCGGGTGCTGGCACCCAACCCCTCGCCCTATACCTACACCGGCACGCAGACCTACCTGGTCGGTGCGGGCGCTGACGTGGCAGTGATCGACCCCGGCCCGGCCGACCCGGCGCATATCGACGCGATTGTCGCAGCAGTGGGCGAGGCCCGCATTGCCGCGATCATGTGCACCCATACCCACCGTGACCACTCCCCCGCTGCCCGCCCGCTGGCCACACGCACCGGTGCCCCGATCGTTGGCTGCGCTCCGCTCGCGATCGACAGCGACCTGCCCCGCTCTGACGAGAGCTTCGACCATGACTACGCACCTGACCGCGTGATGAAAGACGGCGAGGCGATGACCGGAACCGGCTGGACCCTGCGCGCAATCGCCACGCCCGGCCATGTCTCCAACCACCTGTGCTTTGCGCTGGAGGAAAGCGGCGCGCTGTTCACGGGCGATCACGTGATGGCGTGGTCGACCAGCGTGGTCGTGCCGCCGGATGGTGACATGGGCGACTACATGAAGAGCCTCGACCGGCTCTACGCGCGTGAGGACCGGGTCTATTATCCGGCGCATGGCCCGGCGGTGGACAAGCCGCGCCAGCTGGTACGCGGTATGATCGGCCACCGGCGCCAGCGCGAGGCGCAGATCCTGCGCCTGCTCGGCGAAACAGCGCGCACCGCCGGCGAGTTCGTGCCTGCGATGTACAAAGGGCTCGACCCCCGCCTTAGTGGTGCCGCGGAAATGAGCGTGACGGCCCACCTGATCGATCTGGAACGGCGCGGACTTGTCGCGCGTTCGGATGGCATATGGCAGACGATCTGAAAATGTCCGGGCCCGATTCAACCCGGCCTGCGCTCGCCCGGGTGCAGGCAGCGCCATGGATGATCGTGATCGGGCTGATCGCGCTCAGCGCCTGGCTGGGCTGGCGCGCTTTCGGACCTGATCCGACTGAGGGCGATCCGATTGCCACAACGCTGGTTGCCTTCCAGGAACAGAACCGCCTGACCGTGTTCAGCGCGCAGCTTTCCCCCGTCGTCGCCAACGAAGACAGCCGCTTCTTTGGCGCCCTCAAGAGCCGCCAGGTCGCGGTGATTCCGGCGCGGGTCGACTATTCGATCGACCTGTCGCGGATCGAAGCAAGGCGCCTTCAATGGGATGCGGCCAGTACGACCCTTTCCGTCCAGCTGCCCCCGGTGCGCGTCGGCGTTCCCAATCTTGACGAGGGCCGCGCCCAGTATTTGCGTGAAGGCGTGTGGATCACCCGCGAGGCGCAGGACAAGCTGACCCGCGCCAACACCCGTCTGGCGGAACAGCAGGCGATGGAACAGGCCGCCAACCCGGTGCTGATGCGGCTGGCACGCGAGGCCGGGCGAACCGCCGTGCGCCAGAACCTCGCCATTCCGCTCCACGTGGCCGGGTTCGGCGACGTCAAGGTGGAGGTTCGCTACGACGGCGAGGCAGCGCCACGGATCGGGCCAAATTGACCTTGCCCAGCTTGCGGTAGTATATTGCCGAAAAAGGGTCGCAGTTCCACGGGAGAGGGGGATTGCGCCATGGCAACCACTGCACAAGCACGGACGGCACAAGCCGAAAGCACACGCTTCTTCACGACAATGGCCTTCGTCATGTCGGCGGTGATCATCGCCGGCTTCTCGCTTCACCTCGCAATGGGCCGCTCAAGCTTTGACGCCCCCTTCGCCTATCACGTCCACGGCGTAATCTTCATGAGTTGGATCGGTCTCTATCTTGCGCAGCACGTGACGATGGGAGCGGGCAATCGTGCGCTGCACATAAGCCTCGGAAAGCTGGCCTATGTCTGGATTCCGGTGATGGTGGCGGCGGGAGGCATGATCATCCTGGTCTCGGTTCGCTCCGCTGGCAGCCCGCCTTTCTTCGATCGGAACGAATTCCTCGTCAGCAATACGGCGCTGCTGCTGTGCTTCGGCGGGCTCGGCCTCTGGGCGCTGCGCCAGCGGCGGTATACCGGCTGGCATCGCAGGCTCATGCTGGTGGCGATGGCCGTGCTGACGGGCCCGGGGCTCGGCCGCCTGCTCCCGCTTCCTCTGATGATGCCCTGGTCATGGACCGCGACATTTCTTGCCACGCTGGCCTTCCCCGTGATCGGCATGGGCTACGACCTGCGCCGGCACGGCCAGGTCCATCCGGCTTACTGGTGGGGTACGGGGGTCTATGTCGCTGTCTTCGTCGGCTCGATGCTGCTCGCCTATTCGCCGGTCGGCTATGCGATGACGGAATGGGTGGTCGCGGGAACGCCCGGGGCGGAGCGGCCGATGGAAGCCTTCATACCGCCGGGGTTCGCCATGTAATCGGCTTGTAGACAGGGCAACCCCGGTTGCCCGGAACGCACTCGCATTACGGTCCGTTCGGTTTATAGAGGGCGCCAAATCGACGCCCCGAAAAAGGACGGACCATGACTGCCGAAACCCGCCTGCCCACCGGAACCGACCTGCTGGCCGAGATCGACCGCCTGCGGAAAGAGCGCAATGCGGTGATCCTGGCGCACTATTACCAGAAGCCGGAAATCCAGGACCTGGCCGATTTCGTCGGCGATTCGCTGCAGCTCTCGCAGATGGCGGCCGAAACCGATGCCGACGTGATCTGCTTTTCCGGGGTCAAGTTCATGGCCGAGACCGCCAAGATCCTCAGCCCCGACAAGATCGTGGTCCTGCCCGACATGGACGCAGGATGCAGCCTGGAAGATTCCTGCCCGCCGGAAAAATTCAAGGCCTTCCGCGAGGCACATCCCGATCACATCGCGCTG
>NCJP01000151.1 GCA_002278985.1 Erythrobacter sp. 34-65-8 | reverse complement strand
TGACCGTTGCCAGCTTTGCCAACCCTGCCGGGCTGCAGGCGATCGGGGACAATTTCCTGGTTGAAACCGCTGCCAGCGGCGCGGCCGAGATCGGCCCTGCCGGAGAGGCCGGCCGCGGCTCGATCCGTCAGGGAATGCTGGAGGCCTCGAACGTCAACGTGGTCGAGGAACTGGTCGCCATGATCGAGGCGCAGCGGGCCTACGAAATCAATTCCAAGATGATCAGCGCGGTCGATGAAATGCTGCGCAACGCCAACCAGACGCTTTGACCCGCTTCCCGGGGAGTATATCCGCCATGATCCGCCAGTCCGCTTTTCTTGTTCTCCTGCCGCTGCTCGGTGCCTGCGGCATGGGCGGGGCAGGGCCGCATCCCGGCTTTGCCCCGCCCACACCCGTTCTCGTGGCTCCGCCTGTGGCGGCCAACGGTGCGATCTTCCAGGCGGCCAATGGTTATGCCGGGCTGCACGAAGGGCAGCGCGCCCGCCGGGTGGGCGACCTGGTCACCGTGGTGCTGGTCGAAAGCATCGGCACATCCAAGAGCACATCGGCACAGACCGAGAAGAACGGATCCTTTGGCGTAACCCCGCCGACTGCCGGCCCATTGTCATTCCTCAACCCTGAAGCCCTTAAGGCTGCGGCGGATTCGTCGTTCAAGGGTGGGGGCAGCGCGTCGCAGCGCAGCACCCTGAATGGCGCGATCGCGGTGACTATCGCCGAAGTCCGCCCCAATGGCACCGCACTGATCACCGGAGAACGGCACATGTCACTGAGCCAGGGAAGGGAATGGGTCCAGTTCGCCGGGATCGTGCGGCTGGCGGATATCGACGGCGACAACCGCGTGCTTTCCACTCAGGTGGCCGACGCGCGGATCAATTATTCCGGGCAGGGCGCGATCCAGCAGGCGAGCAAGCCGGGCTGGCTGTCGCGCTTCTTCAACCTGATTTCGCCGTTCTTAAGGGGGCCATGATGCGCCGTCTGTTCGCTTCGTTGCTCGCTTTGCTGGCTCTGCTGGCGCCCACGCTTGCCCAGGCCGAGCGGGTGCGCGATCTGGGCACCTTCGATGGCGTGCGCGCCAACCAGCTGACCGGGTATGGCGTGGTCGTCGGCCTGCAAGGGACCGGTGATGACAACCTCGCCTATCTGACCGAAGCAATGAAGGGCGTCTCTGGCCGGCTGGGAATGCCCCTTCCGCCGGGGATTTCGCCGGGGCTGAAAAACGCCGCCGCGGTGATCGTCACGGCCGAGCTGCCTGCCTTCGCCAAACCGGGGCAGCGCATCGACATCACCGTTTCGACCATGGGCAAGGCCAAATCCTTACGCGGCGGGGCGCTGATCCTGACGCCGCTCTATGGCGCGGACGGGCAGATCTACGCCATGGCGCAGGGCAATGTTGCCGTCGGCGGGCTGGGCGTATCGGGCAAGGACGGTTCGCAACTGACGGTCAACGTGCCGACCGTGGGCCGCATCGCCAGCGGTGCCAGCGTGGAGCGCGCCGTGGCGACCGGGTTCGATACCGAAGGGCAGCTCAACTTCAATCTGCACAATGCCGATTTCCTGACCGCCCAGCGGGTGCGCGACGCCATCAACGCGCGCTTTCCCGGCGCGGCGCAAATGCTTGACGCGGTGTCGCTCGCCATTGTCATGCCGTTCGGCCGGGATGCGCGCTCTGCCGTGATGGCCGAAATCGAGATGCTGGAGGTGACCCCGGCGCCTCAGGCCGCGCGGGTAATCGTCAACAGCCGCACCGGGACGGTAGTCATCAACCAGGCAGTGCGCCTGAACCCCGCGGCGATCAGCCACGGCAAGCTGACCATCCGGATCGATGAGGCCCCGGCCGTGGTTCAGCCTGCGCCGTTCAGCCAGGGCGAAACGGCGGTGGAGGAAGCGAGCACCATCGTGGTGGAAGAGCAGGGCGGCGCGCTGATCGAGATGCCCGGCGCGGCCTCGCTTTCCGATGTCGTCGCCGCGCTCAACCTGCTGGGCGTGGGCGCGTCGGACCTGGTCGTGATTCTGGAAGCGCTGCGGCAGGCCGGGGCCCTGCAGGCAGAAATGGTGATCCTGTGACGATCGCGCCGATCAGCTCTGGCCCCGCCCGCGCCCCTGAACGCAACGAATTGCGCGAAGCAGCGCAGGCCTTCGAGGCGATCTTCGTCCGGCGCCTGCTGGCTGCTGCGCGCGACAGCTCGCTGGCGGGCGAGACACCGTTCTCCGGCCCCGGCCTCGAACAGTTTACGGCGATGCGCGACGAGCACGTGGCCGATATTGCCGCCAAGAGCCGTGGCTTCGGCCTGGCTGACCAGATCGAGCGGCAGCTTTCCGCCATGGTCCGGCAGCAGGGCGGCTAGGCGGCCATGGCCAACCTCCTTCAGATTGGCCAGAGCGGGGCCATGGCTGCGCGCGCGGCGCTTGAGCAGAGCGGGCAGAATATCGCCAACGCGGGCAATGCCGATTACGCGCGCCGCAGCCTTGCCCTGGCGGACCTGACCCCCAACGGCGCGGTTGCTTTCACGCAAGGTTTCACTGGTGGCAGCGGGGTGCGGATTGACCGCGTCTCGCGCAGCGAAGCGACGATGCTGTTCGCGCAGGCGCGCCAGTCCGGCAGCGACCTTGCCCGCGCCAGCGCCGAGCTGGATGGCCTGCGTGCAGCGGAACGGTCGGTCGAACAGGCGGGCATCTACCCGGCGCTGGTGGAATTCGAAGCGGCCCTCGGCGCGCTGCGTAGCGATCCGCTCAGCCCTTCCTTGCGCGCAGCCGTGCTGGAGCGTGGGCGGGTGCTTGCCGACAGCGTGCGGCTGGGCGACAGCGGGCTGGCAGGTGCGATGGAGGCCGCGCGGTTCGCAGGCCAGGCGGGCGTCGCCAGCCTCAACGCCGACGCGGGCGAACTGGCCCGCCTCAATGAGAGCCTGCTGCGCGCCCGCGAAGGCACCTCGGGCCATGCCGCCTTGCTGGACCGGCGCGATGCGCTGCTGGGCCGGCTGGCGCAAAGTACGGGCATTACCGTCGAACATGGTCAGCGTGGCACCGTCAACGTGCGGCTGGGCGATGGCTCAGGTCCTTATCTGGTGAGCGGCACCACGGCTGCCGCGCTCGACGCTCAGGCGCAGCCCGATGGCACCCTGGCTTTCACGCTCGGCGGCGCGCCGGTGGCAATGGCGGGCGGTGCCTTGGCGGGGCAGGCGCAGGCGCTTGCCGCCCAGCGCGACGCGCGCGGTGAACTCGATGCGCTGGCCGTGCAACTGGTGACGCTGGTCAACGCCGCGCAGGCTGCTGGCACCACACCTGGCGGGGGTGCCGGGCAGGCGTTCTTTGCCGGAGCCTCGGCCCGCGACATCGCCGTGGTGCTGCCCGATGGCGCAGGTCTGGCGACCGCTCCGGCCGGGGCCGGGTTACAGAGCCGCTCTACGGGCAACCTCGATGCGCTGCGAAGCGCGCTTGCCACGGGCGGGCCGAGCGCCGCTGCCGATGCGCTGCTGTCGCGCCTCTCGCAAACTGTGGCCGGGCGAACCGTGAGCCACGAAGTGCTGGCAACCGTGGCCGCAAGCGCAAACGCTGCCCTGTCCCGCGAAACTGCGGTCGACCTCGATGCCGAAGCGGCCAACCTGCTGCGCTTCCAGCAGGCGTTCCAGGCCTCGGGCCGCGTCATCCAGACCGCTGCTGAAATTTTTGACACGATTCTGGGGATCCGCTGATGACGATATCGACGTCGATTTCCGGAATTTCCGGACCGGGTTTCCACCGGAATGCCCAAGCGCAGCAGGCGTCGCTGCGAGGTGAGGCCGAGGGCCTGCAGCGTCAGGTTGCCACGGGGCAGCGGCTCGAGCGGTCCTCGGATGACCCCGTTGCCGCCGCCCGCCTGCGTTCGCTCGCCCGCGCCGATCGCCTCGCCGGGGTCGAAGCGGGCAATGCCCTGCGCGCCCGGGAGGAACTCGGCGCTGCCTCTTCGCGGATGGACGAGATGGCCAGCACCCTTGTCCGGGCGCGCGAACTGGCGTTGCTGGCGGCCAATGGCGCGACTTCACCCCAGGGGCGGGCCGCCATCGCGACCGAGATCGCCGCCTTGCGCGATACCCTGTTCACGCTCGCCAATGCCACTGGTGCGGCCGGCGAACCGCTGTTCGCAGGCGAGGGCGCGGGCGCGGCATACACCAGAGCGGCAGACGGTTCCGTCACTTACGCCGGCAGCGGCGAGGCTGGCGAACTGGAGATCGGCCCCGGCATTGCCGTGCAGCGGGGGCTGGCAGGGCCGGCCTTCCTGTCGTTCGAGAACAGCGGCGGCTCCAGCGACGTCTTCGTCTTGCTCGGCGGGCTCGAACAGGGTCTGCGCGGCGCAGCGGGCGATCCGGCTGGTGCTGCGCGTGAAAGTCTTTCCGGGTTCGACGCCGCGCTGGAAAGCCTGGGCCGGGGGCAGACCGTGGTCGGCAGCC
>NCJP01000150.1 GCA_002278985.1 Erythrobacter sp. 34-65-8 | reverse complement strand
TTCATTCTTTTTTCCATTTTGGCGTATCGTATCGCTGTTCAGAATGCGGAATGACTTTCATGCAGATATTTTTCACTTGTGCATCTTCTTCAATGTTTCGGCAAGCCGGGCGCGTTTGCCTTCCTTGCCACCTGCCTTGGTGGGCGGATGGAGCCGATCGGCGATACGGTGAAGAATTCCACCGCAAAAATTGTCGAAGGCGCAGACTACGTCGATGGGCTTGCAGACGCCATCGGTGGCTGACGCCCGGCACGATTGACGCCGACTTAATTGACGTTGGCGTAAACCTGTTGGCAAATGAGGCCGCGCGGGAGTAGTCACTTCGGCGCGGTTTCATTTTTTGGGGGGAACAGGACATGGCAGCCAAGAAAGCGATCTTCATTTCGGGCGGCGGATCGGGCATCGGGCGGGCTATCGCGGTCAAGTTCGGCGGCCAGGGCTGGTTTGTCGGCCTTGGCGATATCGACAGCGACGGGATGAAGCAGACTGCCGCGCAGATCGGCAATGGCTTCACCTACAGCCACAAGTTCGACGTACGCGACCGCGCAGCCTGGGATGTGGCGCTGGAAGCATTCTCGACCGCAGCAGGCGGACGGATCGATGTTTTGGCCAACAATGCCGGGATCCCGCTCGGCGGCTCGCTGTCGGAAAACACCACCGAGGAAATCGAGCGCTGCATCGACATCAACCTCAAGAGTGTATTCTGGGGCGCGCAGGCCGTCTTGCCGCACCTCAAGAAAACCGCCCCCGGCAGCGCGCTGATCAACACCGCCAGCGCGGCAGGAATCTATGGCACGGGCGGCGCATCGGTCTATTCGGCGACCAAGTTCGGGGTCCGCGGCATGACCGAGAGCCTCGATGCCGAATGGTCCGAATTCGGGATCAAGGTCGCCTCGATCTGCCCCAGTTTCATCGAAACGCCGCTGCTCGACCACACCCCCAACCAGGGCAGCAACGAATCGATCCGTGAACGGGTCAAGGCCGCCGGGCTCGAACTGACCAGCGCGGACGACGTGGCGCAAGCGGTGTGGGACGCCGTCCACGGTGACAAGCTTCACTGGGTGGTCGGCAAGACCGCGCGCCAGATTGCCTTCGGGGCGCGCTGGATGCCGGGCCGTGTCCGCGCCCGTTCGCGCGGGATGGCGCGGCCACTGGGGCGCTAACGCATCCGCGCGCGGGCAGCTTTGCCCTCGTCCGACAGGTAAGGTTCGATCTCCGTCCACGGCACAGTGGCGGTTTCCTCGCATGCCGTCAGCACATGGGGAAAATCCGGCGTGAGGCTGAACCCGGCGGCGCTCAGGCCGAACGTCCAGTAGCTCTGGTCCAGCGCAGCCTCGCGGCATTCGGGCTCACTATCGTCCGGCCAGTGCGTCAGCGCCAGTTCGCGCAGCGCAGAGGCAAGCGGCCTCATGTCGTACTCGACCTCGCCCCATGCCGCAGCGCCTAGCCAACCCTCCAGCTTCACTTCCGCTCCGGTCTCCCGGTCGAAGACCCGCTGGTAAGAGCCGAAATTGGGATGCGCCCCGCCGCAGAAGGTCCCGAGGCTGGTTTGAACTGCCAGAAACGCCTTGCTGACATAGGCCGGCGAACTGCTCTGCTCCCAGAAACCGTCGATGCCGAGCGAACCGAGCCCACCGGTTATGCACTGGATGAATTCATCATCGACAGCGCCGCGCGGCAAGCCGGCTTCGAGCTCGCGCACGATGGCGGCATCGCCCGGCTGCGAGGGGATAAATGCAAAACTCTCGATCGACACATCGGAGAAATGGGCTGGTGCCTTGTAGCTTACCCGCGTGAAGGCAAAACCATCAGCTGTGTCCTCTGTCCGGTCGAAAGCCGCTGGCATAACCCGCCGCGCCACGAATGCAGACGATCCGCAGGGAGAGCCCTCGGCTGCGCTGTCATCAAGGACACCCTTGAGCGTGATCGGAAAGGCGCGTCTGCCATCACGCCATGTTCCGGTGACAGTATCGCCGCCCAGGCCTTGGAGCGACCAACGCGGTCCGGTTCGCGCCTCCGGATTATCGCCTTCAGCCACCTCGATCCAGCGAGCCGGATCGCCAGTCCCGTTAAGCCGGATCGGTTTCAGCTGGCTGTGATAGTAATAGGCCCCCAGTGCGCTACCATCCCCCCACGACTGAAAGCAGACCGTTACCGGATAGCGCCCGATGGTGCCTTCATAGACCCCGGCCCAGGCCGCATCTTCAGCAGCCTGCGCCGCAGCGGGCGTCAGCAGCGCCGCCGCCCCAAGCAGCCGCGCGATCATACGAGCTTACCGATCGCCTTGGCCAGGCGGGTGTCGCGGTGAGTCAACCCGCCTGCCCCGTCATCGGCATCATGGGTGGTCAGTTCGATGGTTACGCGATTGTAGACATTCGACCATTCGGGATGGTGATCCTGCTTGTCCGCCAGCAGGGCAACCCGGGTCATGAACCCGAACGCCTCGTTGAAATCGGCAAACTCGAACGTGCGGGCAATCGCCGCGCCGTCCCGCGCCAGCGACCAGCCGGGCAACGCCGCCAGCCAGGTTGCCAGATCTTCCTCACCGAGCTTTTCGACCGCCATCAACTGCCCTTTCTTGTGACGCGCCCACCTTTCCCCTATCGCCCCAGCCCATGCAAGGCCCCATGCAAGCCTCTCTCGCTGCGACGGATCTGGCTTGCCGCCGGGGCGACCGGCTGCTGTTTCGCGGACTTTCACTGGCGCTCAAATCTCGTGAAGTGCTGCACGTCACCGGTGCAAACGGGATCGGCAAGTCCAGCCTGCTGCGCATTCTGGGAGGGTTGCTGCGCCCGTTCGCGGGCGAGGTCGCCCGTCATGGAGCAGTCGGCCTGGTGGACGAGCGGCCCGCGCTAGACCCCGAACTGCCCCTTGGGCGGGCACTCGGCTTCTGGCGCACGCTCGATGCTACACCGGACACAAAGGTTCCATGGCAGCTCGAAGACCTGCTCGACGTGCCGGTCCGCTACCTTTCCACCGGGCAGAAGAAGCGCGCCGCGCTCGCCCGGCTGAGCGCCCAGGCCGCGCCGATCTGGTTGCTCGACGAGCCGCTCAACGGGCTCGATCACAAGGGCGTGAGCATGGTCGGCGCAATGGTTGAAAGCCATTGCCGGGCCGACGGGATCTGTGTCCTCGCCTCGCACCAGCCATTTCCGCTTGACGGGATGCGGGTGCTCGACCTGGCGGAGTTTACCGCATGATCCGGCTGATGGCGGCCCTGCTGTGGCGCGATCTGCTGGGCCTGCTTTCGGGCGGCAGGCGCGGCGGTGCGGGGTTGCCACTGTTGTTCTTCATCGCGGTCGCCATGCTATTCCCGTTCGCGGTCGGGCCAGACCCCAAGTTGCTCGCCCGGACCGGCGGCGGGGTGGTGTGGATCGCCGCGCTGCTTGCGGCCATCCTGCCGCTTGACCGGCTGGTCGCGCCCGACCTTGACCTCGGCACCTTCGACCAGCTGGCGCTGCGCGGGGTGTCGGAGGAACTGGCCATGGCAGTGCGCCTGCTGGCCCACTGGCTGAGCTTCGGCCCACTCCTGCTGCTCGCCACCCTCCCGGCCTCTGCCCTGCTCGGGCTGGAGAACGAGACCACCCGCCTGCTCCTGCTCGGCCTGCTGGCGGGTACGCCGGGTCTCGCCGCGATCGGAATCATCATTGCCGCGCTGACCGCCACCTTGCGCGGAGGGGCGGCGCTGTCTGGCCTGCTGCTGGTGCCGCTGGCCGTGCCGATCCTGATCTTCGGCGCAGGCAGCCTGGCGCGGGGCGATACGACCGGGATTGCCCTGGCGGGCGCCATCAGCCTCGGGCTGGTAGCCCTGGCCCCGTTCGCCGCCGGAGCCGCGATCCGCTCCGCCCGCGAGCAGTGACAGGCTTGCGCCGCGCCCGCGGTTGAGGCACCTTTTGCGTCGGGGCGTCGCGAAGAGAGAGGATACGACCATGGCCACCAAGGCTCAGGTCGCGCCCGTTGCTGTCGCGCGCGACCTAACCATTGCCGATCTGCGCGCCGCGCTTGCGGGAGGCTGGCGCGATTTTCTCGCCGCACCTCTGTTCGGACTGTTCTTTGCCGGCATTTACGTCGGTAGCGGCCTGTTCCTGACCTACGCCCTGTTCGCGTGGGGCGAGGCCACCTGGCTGATCCCCGCCGCCGCCGGTTTCCCGCTGGTGGCCCCGTTCATCGCGGTCGGTCTCTACGAAGTCAGCCGTCGGCGCGAGGCCGGCCTGCTGCTCCGGTGGGGCGCAGTGCTTGGTGCGCTGCGAGGGCGCGGGGATGAGCAGATCCTGAGCATGGGGGTAATCGTGTTCGTCGCCTTCGGCTTCTGGCTGATGGTGGCGCACGGCATCTTCGCCATTTTCCTGGCCGAAAGCGGATTGGGTTCGGAATCGCTCGCGCTGTTCGGCACACCGGCCGGGATCGCTATGCTGGCCGTCGGCAGCGTGCTCGGCGGGCTGATGGCGCTCGCC
>NCJP01000149.1 GCA_002278985.1 Erythrobacter sp. 34-65-8 | reverse complement strand
GGAAGGCGAGGCCGATGTCCTGCAACAGCGGGTTCAGGCCCAGCCCCTCCGTCGCGGGCATCGGCAGGCGCTCGAACGGGTTGGAGCTGAGCAGCAGGAACGCATAGAACCCCAGCCCGACGAAAGCCTGGGCGCCCAGCGTCGCCAGCATGGTCTTCTCCGGCAGGCGGCGCTCAATCAGCGCGATCAGGCCGCCGGCCATGGCCATGACGGTGATCCACAGCAGCATTGAGCCTTCGTGGTTGCCCCAGGCACCCGAGAGCTTGAAGATCATCGGCTTCATCGAGTGCGAATTGGTCGCAACCAGTTTCACCGAAAGGTCAGTGACCGCGAACAGCCACAGCAGCACGCCGAACGCAAAAGCGCACAGCACCCCCTGCACGATGGCCGCAGGGCGAACCAGTTGCGCCAGCTCGCCGGTTGGATGACGGATCGACAGGAACCCTGCGATCAACTGGAGGGCGGCCAGCGCCGCCGCCAGCCACAGTGCGGCCAGCCCGAGTTCTGCGATCACTCGGCTGTCTCCTGGATGAGAGCGGCCTGCTGGTGCTGGCTCATCTCCTGCAATTCGCGCGGCACGTAATTCTCGTCATGCTTGGCAAGCAGGTTGTCCGCGATGAACACCCCGTCGGGCCCGAGTTTGCCTTCCGCCACCACGCCAGACCCTTCTACGAACAGGTCGGGAAGGATACCAGTGAAGCGAACCGGCACCATCGCCGCGTCCTGGTCTGTAACCCTGAAGGCCACTGTGACTCCGTCCGGCAAGGTCTTGATGCTGCCCTCCTCGACCATCCCGCCCAGGCGGACCGCCTGCCCTACTTCGGGCGGATCAGACACCATCTGCCCGGGAAGATAGAAATAATTGGCCTGGCTGCGCAGCGCCCATGCCGCAAGCAGCCCCGCCCCAACCAGCGCAACCAACGCCACCACGATCAGGATCAATCGCTGATGTTTTGCCTTGAGCGCAGTCATTTCCGCCTCGTTTCCTCGCGCAGTCGCTCTGCCCGCCGCATTGCGTACCAGCTCCACGCGATCATCGCCAATGTTGCAACGATCGTGACGGCGTAGGCCGCTATCACGAATGGCCAGTGATCGAGCCCTTCGCGCATCAGACCGCTTCCATCGCCTTGCGCCGCAAACGCGCTTCGGCCTGCGTTTCCGCAAGCAGTGCCCGCATCCGCGCCAGCACCACGCCGCCGAACATCAGCGAGAAGCCGAGTACGGCAACCAATAGCGGAACCAGAAATTCAGGATCGATCGCGCTCTTGCCCACGGTGATGCTGGGCGGCTGATGCAGCGAGTTCCACCACACCACCGACCGGTTGATGATCGGGATGTTGATCGCCCCGACCAGGCCGAAAATCGCCGGAATCCGGGGAGAAATCCCCTCCCGCTGGGCCGCCTGAGCCAGAGCTATATAGCCGAAATACAGGAACAGCAGCACCAGCATGCTGGTCAGCCGGCCATCCCATTCCCACCAGGTCCCCCAGGTCGGGCGCCCCCAGATCGAACCGGTCGCAAGGCAGACGGCGGTAAAGACGGCGCCCGGCAGGGCTGCGGCGCGGGCAGCCAGCGCCGCCAGCGGATGGCGCCAGATCAGGTAAACCGCGCTGGAAATCGCAATCGCGCTCCACCCCCCCATGCCCAGCCAGGCAGTGGGCACGTGGACAAACAGGATGCGGACAGTTTCGCCCATCAGCCGATCCGGCGGAACGACGGCCAGGCCCCACGCCAGCGCCCCCCCGGTAAGCACCAGCCCGCTGACCAGCAGCAGGGGGGTGAGCCAGGTTGCGAGCGCAAGGAAGCGCTTGGGGTTGGCGTAGCCGTGCATGAAACCGTCCGGGGATGGTGTGGCAGTGACGCGCCAGTCCCGCAAGAGCGCGAATCAGCGGCCGATGAGTTTTTGCGCCATCCGGTCCGCCACGAGGTCAGGCGAGATACCGGTTTGCTCGCTTTCCTGCCAGATCTGCTCCAGCCGTACCGGGATCTGGGCGATCCGCTTGCGCACCTCGTTGATGTCGCAGGGCTGGCCATCGCGGCGGCACAGGTACTCGAGCGCGACGCTGATAATCCCGCCCGCATTGATCACATAATCGGGTGCGTAAAGGATGCCCCGGGCCGCCAGCTGCGCGCCGTGATGCGCGCGGGCCAGCTGGTTGTTCGCGCCTCCCGCCACGATCGGCGCCTCAAGCCGGGCAATGCCTTCATCATCAAGGATGGCGCCAAGGGCATTGGGGCTGAACACATCGCAGGCCACACTCATGATGGCGTCGCTGGAGACTGCTTCGCCGCCCAGTTCCTCGGCCAGTGCGGCAGCCCGGTCCTGGTTGATGTCAGCCAGGGTCAGCCGCGCGCCATCTCGCGCCAGCAGCCGGGCCAACCCGCCACCGACGCTGCCGGTGCCCTGCACTGCCACATGGACGCCTGCCATGTCGCCCCGGCCCAGCTTGTGCCGAACCGCCGCCTTGATACCGTGGAAAATGCCCATTGCGGTGAACGGGCCGGGATCGCCGCCTGCCGCCCCGTCGGCGACCGGCAAGCCGGAGACATGCGCCGTTCGTGCCGAGACCGCCACCATGTCCGCCTCGGAAATACCTACGTCTTCAGCCGTGACGTACCGCCCGCCAAGTGCATCGACCGCGTCACCAAAGGCCGCCAGCAATTCCGGCGTCTTGCTGCGCGCAGCATCCGCCAGGATCACCGCCTTGCCGCCGCCCATAGGCAGGCCGGCCATGGCATTCTTGTAGCTCATGCCGCGGCTGAGGCGCAGGGCATCGCGCAAGGCATCGCCCGGCTGGGCATAGTGCCAGAAACGCGTACCGCCCGCACCGGGCCCGAGATGGGTCGAATGAAGGGCGATAATCGCGGTCAGGCCCGATTTCGGGTCACGCACGAGCTGGACCAGCTCGTGTTCGTCATAGTCCGGCTCGGTCCAGAAAGCGGTCATGATGAAAGCCCCGTCCTCGGAGCGGCGCCGCAGGAGCATGATGGGGCGATCGACGGGGTTTGAACCCGCGACCTCCGGTACCACAAACCGGCGCTCTAACCAGCTGAGCTACGATCGCCACATGCTCCTGCAATGGGCGGTTGCCCGGCCGCAGGAAGGGGCCTGTTACGCCACGTCGCGCCCCGGTCAAGGGGTGGCAGCAGCGGGAGCGGCCTGTTGCACAAGGCACCGCATTTGGGAAGCGAAAAACCACCGGGCAGGTTACGCCCCGCAATATTCTTGCGATCTCGTCCTGTGGCATCTGCTTGCGAGTTGCCAGTCAGGCGCGAATCCGTAAAATTCCAGCCAGAGTAATTTTGACGCACATCAAGGAAACGGCGCGCGCTGCTGCTAGTTGTAAGGCTGTTCAACCCCGGAAAGGAAATGCGATGCCTGATTTCAGCGAACTCGAGAAAGACCTGAAAGCGCGCCTTGCCGATCTCAATGAGCGCGTCGGGGACATCGAGGAGGACATGCACCAGCCCCTCGACCGTGACCTTGAAGACCAGGCCATCGAAATCGCGGACGATGACTCGCAAGTGGGCGTCGAACTGGTGCTGGAACAGGAAATCGCGCAGGTCCAGGCCGCCCTGCATCGCATTGCGCAAGGCACATATGGCTTCTGCACAGTGTGCGGGGAAGAGATCGGATACGAACGTCTGAAGGCCCGCCCGATCGCAACGCGCTGCATCGAACACGCTGTCTGAATGCTCGGCCCAAAACAAAAGGGCGGCCCTTGCGGGGCCGCCCTTGCTGTCCTCTGGCCGGGGCCGATCACCCCTTCTTGAGGGTGAGCCCGCCGAACCGCTTGTTGAAGGCCGCCACGCGGCCACCTTCCTGAATCTGCTGCTTGCCGCCGGTCCATGCCGGGTGGCTGAGGGGATCGATTTCAAGCGACATCACATCGCCTTCCTTGCCCCATGTCGAGCGGGTCTGGTATTCAGTGCCATCGGTCATCTTGACCGTGATCATGTGGTAATCGGGGTGACCTTCGGCCTTCATGATGTCTGTCCTTCGAAGCTGGTGCCCGGTACCGACCGGACTTGCTGTGATCTCGGAAAGGCGCGCCCCTACAAAGACCCGCCGTAAATGGCAAGGATTAGTATCCTCTGGTCGGGTCGAACACCGGCGCGACCGGCTCACCGCGCAGATATCGGTCCAGATTGTCGAGGAAACGCTGGGCGGAGCGCTGGAACATCTTGTCCTGCGCTCGGCCTGACAGGTGCATGGTGATATGCGCGTTGTCGAGCGCCCAGAGCGGATGATCAGCCGGCAAAGGCTCAGGCGTGGTGACATCAAGGAATGCCCCGCCGATGCGCTTCGCCTGCAGGGCCTCTACCAGCGCCAGCTGGTCCACCACCGCCCCGCGCGCGATATTGACCAGCACGGCATCGCTTTTCATCGAAGCGAGTTCTGCCGCACCGATCATCCCGTCGGTTTCGGGGGTCGCGGGCACGGCCAGGATGACCCA
>NCJP01000011.1 GCA_002278985.1 Erythrobacter sp. 34-65-8 | reverse complement strand
CTTGTTGTCCGCCGCCATTTCGCGCTCGCCCTGGAAGACCTTGATCGTCACCGCGTTCTGGTTGTCTTCAGCGGTGGAATAGACCTGGGTCTTCTTGGTCGGGATCGTGGTGTTGCGGTCAATCATGCGGGTGAACACGCCGCCCAGCGTCTCGATACCGAGCGAAAGCGGGGTCACGTCGAGCAGCAGCACGTCCTTGACGTCGCCCTGCAGCACGCCTGCCTGGATCGCGGCGCCCATGGCGACTACTTCATCAGGGTTCACACCGGTGTGCGGCTTCTTGCCGAAGAACTCTTCGACCACTTCGCGCACCTTGGGCATGCGGGTCATCCCGCCGACCAGCACGACTTCGTCAATCGCACCCTTGTCCAGCCCGGCGTCGGCCAGAGCCTTCTTGCACGGCTCAAGCGTCCGCTTGATCAGGTCAGCAACCAGCTGCTCCAGCTTGGAGCGGGTCAGCGTCTCGACCAGGTGCAGCGGGGTGGTGCTGCCGCCTTCCATGCGGGCGGTGATGAAGGGCAGGTTGATCTCGGTCTGGGCGCTGGAGCTCAGCTCGATCTTGGCCTTTTCCGCCGCTTCCTTGAGGCGCTGCAGGGCGAGCTTGTCCGTCCGGAGATCCATGTTCTCCTTCTTCTTGAACTCGTCCGCCAGGTATTCGACGATCGTGCTGTCGAAGTCTTCACCGCCGAGGAAGGTGTCGCCGTTGGTCGACTTCACTTCGAACACGCCATCACCGATCTCGAGGATCGAGACGTCGAAGGTGCCGCCGCCAAGGTCATAGACAGCAATCGTCTTGCCGTCGTCCTTGTCGAGACCATAGGCGAGCGCGGCCGCAGTCGGCTCGTTGATGATGCGCAGCACTTCAAGGCCCGCAATCTGGCCGGCGTCCTTGGTCGCCTGGCGCTGCGCGTCGTTGAAGTAGGCAGGGACGGTGATGACCGCCTGGGTGACGGTTTCACCGAGATAGCTCTCGGCGGTTTCCTTCATCTTCTGCAGGATGAACGCGGAAATCTGGCTGGGCGAATAGTCTTCGCCGCCCGCCTGGACCCAGGCATCCCCGTTCTTGCCCTTGACGATGGTGTAAGGGACAAGGGCGGTGTCCTTCTTGGTCACCGGGTCGTCAAAGCGGCGGCCGATCAGGCGCTTGACCGCAAAAATGGTGTTGTCGCCGTTGGTGACCGCCTGGCGCTTGGCCGGCTGGCCGATCAGGCGCTCCCCATCCTTGGTGAAGGCGACGATCGACGGCGTGGTGCGTGCACCTTCCGAATTCTCGATGACCTTGGGCTTGCCCCCGTCCATCACGGCCACACAGCTGTTGGTGGTGCCAAGGTCGATACCGATAACTTTACCCATTATTTCCCCACTCACTTGAGTTGATTGGACACTGCCCGGTGCGACCTCCTGCAAGAGGCAGGCCGGATCGGCAGCTCGTTTGATGACGGCGATATAGGTGTGGAATCCGGTGGAACAAGGGAACAGCTGCCGCTAGGGAAATGGAAACCCGAGAAGGAGAGCAGGTCGTGAAAGCATCGGTTATTTGGGCAGGTTTCCTGCTGCTGGGCGTTACCGGTCTTGGCGCGTGCGGTGAGCAGGCGGATGAAGCCCCGGCCGAAGCGGTCGAAGGCGTTCCCGGCCTCAGCGTCACCAACGCGCGCCTTGTCCTGCCAGCCGTCTCAGGCAACCCTGCCGCAGTCTATTTTGACGTCGCCTATGACGGAACCCGCGGGCTGGCACTCAGCTCGGTCGCAGTCGAAGGCGCTGAAAAGGCTGAATTCCACGAATATGCGGAATGGGACGGCAAGATGCAGATGCAGGAAATGCTTCGCCTGCCGATCAAGCAGGGTGACCGGCATTCGTTCGAACCGGGCGGCAAGCACGTCATGGCGATGAACATCTCCCCCGATCTGGCCGAGGGCGGGACAGCCAATGTCACGCTGACCGTATCGGGCGGCGGCACGATGACTTTCCCGGCCGAAATCAAGGCTGCCGGTAGCGAGCGCTGATCATATCCGGCGCGGTGACACAAGGCGCGCATTCGTGCCCGGTCGGCGGCTCACGTCCGCTCACGACAGGTGAGATCGCGCTGGCCCGGAGCGTGTTCGGAAGCGCCATCGATTATGCCCCGGTGACGATCCGGCGGCACAAGTGGTTTGCGTTCCAGCCGCAGCGGGTGACCATGGCCCCGCGCGGACACCTGCATTTCCATCCCCGCTCTCACAACTATTGCGACGATTTCTCCGCCGCGCCGCTGCAGCTGCAAGGGCACTTCATCCACGAAATGGTGCACGTCTGGCAGGTGCAGACATTCGGCAGCTGGTGGCTGATCCTCAATCGCCTGCCGTGGGAACGCTATGACTACAGCCTCAAGCCGGGCTGGGCGCTCGAGCAATACGGCATCGAACAACAGGCGGAGATCGTCCGCCATGCCTTCCTGCTTCGGCGGGGGATCAGGATCGCCGGGGTGGCGGACAAGGCAGCCTATGACCTGCTGGTGCGTTTTCCGGGAGCCACCGGGTGAGCTTTACGGCCAGTAGCGGCTATACCGGTCAACGTTCCGGCAATCATCGTCAACATACCGGCCATCGCCGTAATAGCCGTCGCACCGATCATTCTTGTCGGTAGCGTAGCCGACCACGCCGCCAATCGCCGCGCCGGCGAGCGCATAGGTCTTGATGTCTTCACCGAGGATGGCCGCAAGGCCCGCCCCGGCGGCCGCACCGGCGGCGCCGCCTTCCACGGCGTAGTTCTCGGCGCACCCGCCAAGACCCATCGTTGAAATGGCCAGCGCAGGGGCCAGCATGAACTTGCCTGTCATTGAACGTCTCCGTTTGCTACCCTGTCGGGACGGATACGGTCGAACCGGCCTGCGCGTTCCGGGGTCAGTCGTAATTGACACCCGGCAAGCCCTGCCCGCCATCCGCAATGAAGGCATCGATCCGCTCCTCCAGCACCGGAAGCGGGACCGAGCCCAGCGAGAGCACGACATCGTGGAACTTGCGAATGTCGAACTTCGGCCCGAGCGCCTTCTCAGCCTTGGCACGAACCCTGCGAATGGTCATTTCGCCCAGCTTGTAGGCCAGCGCCTGCCCCGGCCAGCTGATATAACGGTCAACCTCGGTGCCCACTTCGTGCCGGGACAGGGCGGTGCGGCTGGCAAGGTACTCCATCGCCTGCTCGCGGCTCCAGCCGTAGTGGTGGATGCCGGTGTCGATCACCAGCCGGACCGCGCGCCACATCTCGTAGCTGAGTTTGCCGAAGCGCTCGTAGGGGGTGCGATAGATGCCCATCTCTTCACCCAGGTATTCGGTGTAGAGCCCCCAGCCCTCGCCGAAGCCGGAGAAATAGACCTGCCGCCGGAACCGCGGCACCTCGGGCTGCTCCAGCGCGATCGCGGCCTGGAAGCTGTGCCCCGGCGCGCATTCGTGCAGGGTCAGCGCCGGAATGTTGTAGAGCGGGCGCGAAGCCAGGTCGTAGGTGTTCATCTGGCAGTACTCAAGCCCGCCCCTGCCCGCGGTGTAGAACGGGGCGATGGCCGGATCGACCTCGCGGATCGCAAACCGGTAACGTGGCAGGAAGCCGAAGTAATCCTTCAGCCGCCCGTCCACCCGCTTGGCGACGTAGGACGACACCCCCATCAGCTCATCCGGGGCACGCGCGACGAACTGCGGGTCGGTGCGCAGGAACTGCACGAATTCGGGCAAAGTGCCGGTGAACCCGGCCTGCGCCTTGACCTGTTCCATCTCGGCGGTGATCCGGGCGACTTCGCCGAGCCCGATCTGGTGAATTTCCTCGGCCGAGAGATCAAGCGTGGTGTATTCCCTGATCTGCTGCCGGTAATAGGCTGCCCCTTCGGGAAATTCTCGCGCGCCGAGCGACTGCCGCGTGTTGGGGACATAATCCTCACGAAAGAACCGCAGCAGGTCGCGATAGGCGGGCGTGACAGCTGCAGCGATTGCCGCCCTGCCCTCGGCCTTCAGTGCCTCCTGCTCTGCCGCCGGGATGCGGGTCGCGCCGAGCCCGGCAAACGGCGCCCAGAAAGGGCTCTTTTCCGGATCGTCGACCACATAGGCCGTCAGCGAGGCATCCCGCCCCGCCAAGGTCACCTGGGGCACGCTGAACCCGCGTGCCAGGCCTGCGCGCGCGTTGGCGGTATGCTCGGCAAAGAACCGCGGGATGTCGCGCATCCGGGCAATGTAGCGGCGATAGTCCTCTGCACTGTCAAAGGCGGAGCGACCGGCAAGATAGCTCCAGAAATTGTTGTCGCTGTCGAACGGCATTTCCCATTCGCGAAACTGCGCGTCACCGATCTCGGTTTCAAGCAGGTGGCGAAGCACGGCCGCGTCGATCTTGCCCGCTGCGGTCAGCTGGTCCTCGCCAATGGCGTCCAGTTGGGCCAGCCAGGCCCTCGCCTGTTCCGCCCGGGCCACGTGCGCCTCCGGCGTCACCGACCACAGCCGCTCACCCGCCTCGGTACTGCCATCGGGCTGCTCGATCCGACCCGACTGCTCTATGCGGTAGGTGTGGTATGCGTCCGCCAGTGCTGAGAGGCGGGCGTCAGGGCTTTCCTGGGCTTGCAGGGGCGTGCCCGCAGCCAGAAAGGCAGCCGCCGCAATCATCCTCCATCCGGCCCTCATAGCCCGCCCCCCAGCTTTTCCGCGTGTAATCAGTCGGGCTTCTTTGCCACAGCGACCATGGCCGGGCGCAGCAGGCGGTCCCGGATCATGTAGCCAGCCTGCATTTCCTGCACCACCGTGCCGGGCTCGTGATCGTTGCTGGGAACCTCCAGCATGGCCTGGTGCTGGTTCGGGTCGAGCGGCAAGCCAACCGAGGCGATCCGGGTAACCCCGTGCTGGCCGAAGATCTTGTCCAGCTCGCGCTGGGTTGCCTCGATCCCGATCACAAAGCCTTTCAGCTTGTCGTCCTCGCGCGTATCGGCAGGCAGGGCATCGAGTGCGCGGGCCAGGTTGTCGGATACCGACAGGATGTCGCGGGCAAAGCCGGTGGCGGCATAAGTGCGCGCGTCGGCAATATCCTTCTCCATCCGGCGGCGCACGTTCTGCGTTTCGGCCCGGGCATAGAGCACGTCCTGCTTGGCCGCATCCAGATCGGCGCGCAGGGCTGCCAATGCCTCAGCCAGACCGGAGCTTTCGCCCGATTCGTCGTCGCCCTGGTCCAGCATATGTTCGGGCACGCCTTCGAGTTCCTTTTGCGCGGCGTCGTCTTGCGGCCGCTTGTCGTCTTCAGTCATGGTCTTTTCGTATCTATCCGATGAGTTTGCCCAGCGATCGGGCGGTGAAATCCACCATGGGGACGACGCGCGCGTAATTCAATCGGGTAGGCCCGATCACCCCCAGTACTCCGACCACCCGCCCTTCCCGGTCACGATAGGGCGAGGCGATCACCGACGACCCGCTGAGCGCGAACAGGCGGTTCTCGCTGCCGATGAAAATGCGCGTGGCCTCGGCCTCGCGCGCGCTGTCGAGCAGTTCGGCGACCGATTGCTTGCTTTCGAGATCGTCGAGCAGCTGCCGGACCCGCTCGATGTCCTGCAGCGCCGCCTCGTCGAGCAGGTTCGATGCCCCCCGCACGATCAGCACCGGACGGCGGGCCGCATCCTCGCTCCACACCGCGAGGCCGCGTTCCACCAGCGCGCGGCTGGCCGAATCGAGCTGCGACTGGCCTGAGGCTAGTTCCCTCCGCATCGCCGCCGATGCTTCGGCCAGCGTGCGCCCCGCCAGGCGCGCGGTAATGTAGTTGCTCGCCTGCTCCAGCTGCGACGCGGTGGCCGCAGCTGCCAGATCGACCACCCGGTTCTCGATGCCGCCGTCCTCACCCACGAGCACGGCAAGCGCCCGGTTCTGCCCCAGGCTGACAAGGGATAGCTGGGCAAGGCGCGGCTCGCGCGTCGGCACCATCACCATTCCTGCCGCCCCCGAAAGGTCGGACAGAAGCGCGCTGGTCGTCTCCAGCGCCGCCTCGATCGGGCCGGGCGCGCCGAGCCGCTTCTCAATCGCCTCCCGCTCGCTCGCCGTGGGCTCGGCCACCTGCATCATCCCGTCTACAAACAGCCGCAGGCCGGTTTCGGTCGGCATTCGCCCGGCACTGGTGTGCGGCGCAGCCAGCAGGCCGAGCACTTCCAACTCTGCCAGCACCGAGCGGATCGAGGCCGGCGAAAGGTTCAGACCGCCTCCGCCATCTGCCCTTGGCCCCGCCAGCGTCTTCGATCCGACCGGCTGGCCGCTGTCGAGATACCCCTCCACCACCAGGCGGAAAATCTCCCGCGCGCGGTCAGTCAGGTCAGTGAGCGGTGGGGATGCCATAAGTCTTTTGTAGCCACTACCCTTGCAGCCTCAAGGGGCAAGCGCCTAACGCGGGCCGATTCGAATCTGACAGACAGGAAAACCCATGCGACCTTCCGGCCGTGCGCCTGACGAAATGCGCGCCATTACCATTGAAACGGGCTTTACCCGCCATGCCGAAGGCTCCTGCCTGGTCAGCTTCGGCGATACGCGCGTGCTGTGCACCGCCAGTGTCGAAGAACGGACCCCGCCATGGCTGCGCGGCAAGGGCGAAGGCTGGGTCACGGCGGAATACTCGATGCTGCCCCGCGCCACCCACACGCGCGGCCAGCGCGAAGCGGCGAAGGGCAAGCAGAGCGGGCGGACACAGGAAATCCAGCGCCTGATCGGGCGGTCCTTGCGCGCGGTGGTTGACCTGCGCAAACTGGGGGAGCGGCAGATCACGCTCGATTGCGACGTCCTGCAGGCCGATGGCGGCACGCGGACGGCGGCCATTTCCGGCGCATGGGTGGCGCTCAAGCTGGCGACCGACAAGATGATTGCCGCAGGCGACCTGGTTGCGGACCCGATCGCGGCGCAAGTCGCTGCCATCAGCTGCGGCATCCATCAGGGCACGCCGGTGCTCGACCTCGACTATATCGAGGACTCCGGCGCCGATGCCGATGCAAACTTCGTGCTGATTTCGGGCGGCAAGATTGCCGAGGTTCAGGCGACTGCCGAGGGCGAGACATATGACGAAGAGGGCCTGCTGCGCCTGCTCCGCCTCGCCCGGATCGGGTGCGACCGGATCTTTGCCGCGCAGTTGGATGCCGTGCGCAAATGACCGGCCGTCTCGGCTCCGGCACGCTTGTCATCGCGACGCACAACGCAGGGAAGCTCAAGGAGATTTCCGCGCTGCTGGAGCCGTACGGCGTCAAATGCATCAGTGCCGGATCGCTCGGGCTGCCGGAGCCTGCGGAAACGGGCACGACCTTCGTCCAGAATGCGCTGATCAAGGCGCAGGCGGCAGCGCAGGCGTCGGGTCTCGCTGCACTGGCGGACGACAGCGGACTGTCAGTCGACGCACTGGGCGGCCGGCCCGGGGTTTACACCGCTGACTGGGCGCAGCGCCAATGGTTCGAGGGAGGACCGGGGCGCGACTGGTACATGGCGATGGGCAAGGTCGAGGGGATGCTGCAGGAACTCGGCCCGGAGACAGGCCGGAGCGCCGCCTTCCACTGCGTGCTGGCGATTGCCTGGCCGGACGGCGAGCACGCGGTCTACGAGGGCCGCTGCGAAGGCACCCTTACCTGGCCGCCGCGTGGCAAGCTGGGCTTCGGGTACGATCCGGTTTTCGTGCCGACTGGCGGCGAGCAGACCTTTGCCGAAATCGACCCGGACGAAAAGCACCGGATCAGCCACCGCGCCGATGCCTTCGCCAAGCTGGTCAGCGAACAGTTTGGCTAAAAGGCAGTTCGGGCGCTAGAACGCCATCATGGCCCGCGCGCTCTACATCCACTGGCCGTTCTGCGCCCGCAAGTGCCCCTATTGCGACTTCAACAGCCATGTCCGCGAGAGTGTGGATCACGACCTGTGGCGCAGGGCCCTGCTGACGGACATGCGGCATGAAGCTGCCCTGGCAGGCGGAGCGCCGCTGGAAAGCATCTTCTTCGGCGGCGGCACGCCGTCGCTGATGCCCCCGGCGCTGGTCGAGGCGCTGCTGGGCGAAGCCGAAAAACTGTGGGGCTTCGCGCCCGATATCGAGATCACGCTGGAGGGCAATCCGTCGTCCGTGGAGGCTGCGGCCTATGCCGATCTCGCGTCGGCAGGGGTCAACCGCGCTTCGCTCGGGCTGCAATCACTGGAAGACGAGGCCTTGCGCTTCCTTGGCCGACTGCACGACGCACACGAAGGCATGGCCGCGCTGACCGTGGCGCAGCAGCATTTCCGCCGGGTCAGCTTCGACCTGATCTATGCCCTGCCCGGCCAGACCACGGACCAATGGGGGGACCAGCTCAGCCGCGCCCTCGCTTTTGGCACCGGGCACCTGTCGCTCTATCAACTGACCATCGAGCCGGGCACCCGCTTCGAAACCGATGTCCGGCTGGGCAGATTGATCCCGCTCGACAACGAGGCCGCTGCCGACCTGTTCGAGATGACACGCGAGCTCACCGTGGCCGCAGGCCTTCCGGCCTACGAGATCAGCAACCACGCACGGTCCGGCGAGCAAAGCCGCCACAACCTCGCCTACTGGCGTTACCAGGATTATGCCGGAATCGGCCCGGGGGCACACGGGCGGCGCGGCGGGATGGCGACCCAGCGTCACCGCAAGCCGGAGAACTGGCTCGATGCGGTGGCCCGCGCCGGACACGGCGTGCAGGAAGAGCGCGCCCTGGGGCGCAATGAGCAGATCGTCGAGGCCCTGCTGATGGGGCTGCGCCTGGCTGAAGGGGTCGATATAGCAGCTATGGCGCAGCGATTTGGCCGGCCGCAGGATGCGATCATGGACTGGGCGGCGTTCCGGCTCCACGCTGGCAGCGGCCTCGTCTGGCGTGAAGGCGACCGGATCGGCGTGACCCCGCATGGCATGCCCCTGCTGGACGCCCTGCTCGACGCGCTGGTGCCGGGCGAAATGGTAACCGGATGAGCGCAGCCGACCTGCTGGAGGCCTGGCGTACGCACCTGACCACCGGCAGGCGCCGGTCGCCCCATACCGTGCGTGCCTACGTTTCCTGTGCTGCCCGCCTGCTTGACGCCAGCGGGATTGAGGAGTGGGCCGCCCTCGCCCGGATTGAAGGTCCGGCGCTGCGCGGCCACCTCGCCGCCCGACGGGCAGAAGGGATCGGCAATGCCAGCGCGGCCCGCGAACTCTCGGCGCTGAAAGCCTTTGTCACATTCGGACGCGCACAAGCCGGCGACCCCGAGGCGCGCGCACCCCGGGTGCGCGGCCCGCGCATCAAGAAGGGCCTGCCGCGACCGGTCACGCCTGACGAAGCGATCAATCTGGCCGATCTGGTGAACGGTCTCGCGGCGCAGGACTGGATCGGTGCGCGGGACCGGGCGGTGCTGCTGTTGCTCTACGGCGCAGGTCTGCGGATCGCGGAGGCGCTGGCGCTGCCCGCAGCGGCGCTGCCGCTTGGCGAGACCCTTGTGGTGACCGGCAAGGGCAACAAGCAGCGCGTAGTGCCAGTCCTGCCCGTGGTGCGCGATGCCGTGGCGGACTACGCGCACCGTTGCCCCTGGCCCCTTCCCCCGGCCGGGCCGCTGTTTCGTGGGGCCAAGGGCGGCCCGCTCAGCCAGGGCGTGGTGCAGAAAGCGATGGCAAATGCGCGCAAGGCACTGGGCCTGCCCGCTACCGCCACACCCCATGCCCTGCGCCACAGCTTCGCCACACACCTGCTGGGGGCAGGAGCCGACCTGCGATCCTTGCAGGAACTTCTCGGCCACGCCTCGCTCGGCTCGACCCAGATCTACACCAGGGTGGATGCCGCAACTCTGCTGGAAACCTATCGCAGTGCCCATCCGCGGGAGCGATAGCGAATGTGGCTAACGGTCGTCACAGGGCTGACAGGCCACGAACCGGCAGATGCAGACGAGCCCGTCAACGCACCATCAACACCGGGGCCTTGACCGTGCGCACCATCTCGGTGGTCGTGCTGCCCACAATCATCCGCCGGATCGGGGAATGGCCGTAAGCGCCCATCAGGAGCAGGGCATCCTCGGTCGCGGCGACCACGGCGGGGATCACCTGGTCCGCCTTGCCGCGCTCCAGCAGCACGGTCACCGGATGGTCGGCAGCGAAAGCCGCTTCGGCCCGGGCTAGCTGGGCGCGCTTTGCCTCGCGCTTTGCCTCGCCCTCTGCCTCGGCCATCACGATCGTGACCGGCAGGCCCGAAAACAGCGGCGAATTGGCCAGCCGTTCCAGCGCCCGGTCGGCAGCCGGGCTGGCATCGTAAGCGAACACGACATGCTGCGGCTGGGCATAGCGGCGCGAGGCGACCAGCACCGGCTTGGCGCTGGCGCGCACCACCCGTTCGATCATCGAGCCGATATGGTCGGAGGCGAACTCATGCCCCACCCTTCGTTTGCCCATCACCACCACGCGGGCGTTATCCTCGCGTTCGAGGATGGTCTCGACCACCCCGCCGTGGCGGTGAAGCGGCCTGATCTCGGCAATGCCGGCTTCGCGCAGCATCTGCTCGCCGGCTGCCAGCAGGACCCGGCCCTTTTCGATCTCGGTCCGGCTGCTTTCCTCGGACAGGCGGACCAGCTCTTCCATCAGGTCGCTCTTGACGCCCAGCCCGATTGCTCCGGACAGGTCACGCCGTGCCGTGACCGGGTCCTGCCGCTGGACGACGTGGAGCAGTTCCACCGGCAGCGACAGCCGCCTGGCTGCCCATCCGGCATAGCCGCACACGCTTGCGGCATAGGCCGAGGCGTCGATTGCCGCGAGAACGTGTTCCATGGCTGTCTCTCCCATCAGTGGCCTCCCAGCTGCGCTTCGGCGCCCGGCTTGTCGTGCGTGGCATAACGCTCGATCATGACGGTACTTGCTTCATTGAGCCCGCGCACCTCGACCGCCGTGCCTTCGCGGCGGAACTTGAGGATCGCCTTGTCGAGCGTGCCCACCGCCGAAATATCCCAGAAATGGGCCTGGCTGACATCGATCACCACCCGGTCGAGTACTTCCTTGTAGTCGAATGCTTCCACGAACCGGTCGGACGAGGCGAAGAACACCTGCCCTTCGATCCGGTAGGTGCGGGTTCGGCCATCCGCCGACAGGTCCGTCGTCACCGTGAATAGCTGCCTGACCTTGCCGGCAAAGAACAGGCCGGACAGGATCACACCGGCGAGCACGCCCTGGGCCAGGTCGTGGGTCCACACGACCACCACCACCGTCACGATCATCACCACGGATGACTGCCACGGATGGTGGCGGATATCCTTGATCGAGCGCCACGAGAACGTGCCGATCGACACCATGATCATCACGCCGACCAGCGCCGCCATCGGGATGATCGCCACCAGCGGCCCCAGCACCAGCAGCAGGAACAGCAGGAACACCCCGGCGGTGAAGGTCGAAAGCCGGGTCTCGCCGCCCGACTTCACGTTGATCACCGATTGGCCGATCATTGCACAGCCGCCCATCCCGCCGAAGAAACCGGTCACGAAGTTGGCAATGCCCTGGCCCTTCATCTCGCGCTGCTTGTCCGAGGGCGTATCGGTGAGGTCATCGACGATCTGTGCGGTCAGCATCGACTCGATCAGGCCGACCGCAGCCATCGTTGCCGAATAGGGCAGGATGATCTGCAAGGTCTCAAGCGTGAACGGCACATCGGGGATCAGGAAGGCGGGCAGCGAATTTGGCAATTCGCCCATGTCGCCCACGCTCCGCACGTCGATACCGGCATAATAGACCACGGCCGTCAGGACCGCGATCGCCACCAGCGGAGAGGGCACAGCCCTGGTCAGGCGCGGCAGCAGGTAAATCACAGCCAGGCCCGCTGCGACCAGAACATAGGTCTCCGCCGGCACACCGATCAGTTCGGGCAGCTGCGCCATGAAGATCAGGATCGCCAGGGCATTGACGAAGCCGGTGATGACCGAGCGGGAGACATACTGCATCAGCAGGTGCAGCCGCAGGAATCCGGCAATGGCCTGGATCACGCCCATCAGCACTGTCGCCGCGAAAAGGTATTCAACCCCGTACTCGCGCACCAGCGGAACCACGATCACGGCGACCGCCGCCGTGGCCGCCGAAATCATGCCCGGCCGTCCGCCAACCAACGCAATGATGACCGCGATCGAAAACGAAGCGTAGAGGCCGACGCGCGGATCGACCCCGGCGATGATCGAGAAACCGATTGCTTCGGGGATCAGGGCCAGTGCGACGACAATCCCGGCGAGAATGTCGCGCCGGGGATTGGACAGCCACTCGCGCTTCAACGCGGTTATATCGAGCATGTGTGCCTTACGGGGATTCTGACCAACTGGTCGCACATCGGCGCGGTGCCCTGAAAGGGCGGAGGGGCGCTCTGGCGGTGCTGCGACAGCCGGTCTGGAGAGTTATCCCGGGGATAGGCGCCGGGCCGAGCCACCCGGCGAGGCCGGGTCCGGTGAACGGCGACCGTTTACGGTCACGGGGGCTGTGCTGCAAGTGCGAAAAAGTGTGGCGAGCGCCAGCGCCTTGCTCCTGCGAGTACGGCGCTACCTATTCCCGCCCCTCCCGCTTGAGCAGTTCCGCCTTGATTTGCGTCCCGTAGGCGTACCCCCCCAGCCCTCCGTCTGCCGCGATCACGCGGTGGCAGGGGATGAGGACGGCGACGTGGTTTGCGCCGTTCGCCCCGCCCACTGCGCGGCTGGCCTTCGGGTTGCCGAGCAGCGCGGCCAATTCGCCATAGCTGCGCGTCTCGCCCGGCGGGATTGCACGCAGCGCCTGCCATACCCGCTGCTGGAAGGCAGTGCCCTGAACGTCGAGCGGTATGTCGTGGCCCGTACCGGGCTGCTCCACCGCCGCCGCCACCCGGGCGAACAGATTGCGGAAGGGTTCACCTGCTGGCTCCAGCCGGGCGTGGGGGAACCGGCGGCGCAGGTCCGCCTCGCCTTCGTTGAAGGCAAGCAGGCACACCCCTTTGTCTGTTGCCGCCACCAGCATCGGGGCGACGCTCGTCTCCACCACCGCCCAGTGGAGCACCTGCCCCGCCCCCCCCTTGCGCCATGCCGCAGCTGCCATGCCTGAACCCTTCCGTGCATCATAGAAACGGGACGGCGCTGCATAGCCCGCCATATATAAGGCCTCGGTCACCGACCCGGCGGCGCTGAGCGCCTCGTCCGCCCGTGCCTGCTTCAGCGCGCGCTGGTAAGCGGCGGGGGAAAGCCCGGTGGCGCGGGTGAACAGGCGCTGGAGATGGGCCGGGGAGTAGCCGGTTACAAAGCCAAGCCGGTCCAGGCGCACCGGGGCTTCGCTTTGCCGGAGCATGTCGATGGCGGCGCGCACCGCGGCTTCCTCGCGGCTCTGCTGGTCGGGCGCGCACCGCTTGCAGGCGCGCAGGCCCGCCGCTTCGGCCTCCGGTGGTCCGGGATAGAAGCGCACGTTCTCCCGCCGGGGCGCGCGCGCCGGGCAGGACGGGCGGCAGTAAATCCCGGTCGAGTGGACACCGGTCACGAACACGCCGTCGAACCGGCGGTCCTTGGCCAGCGCAATCCGCCAGCGCGCCTCATCATCCAGCTGTTGGTTCCGTTCCATGCCCAGCCCATGCCACAGCGCACGGCGCAGTTCATCCCGAAGCTTGCGATCAAAGCCCCAAAGCTTGCGGTCCAACCGAGCCCGCGCCAGAACAGCGCGATGAACCGCTGCCTTGCCGCCCTCGCCCTACTGATCGGCCTCTTCCTCCCGTCGCTGGCGCAGGCGGACCCGGCCGATATCGACGCCGCTGCGCGCGGGGTGGTGCGGGTGGTAATCATGGGAAGTGACGGGGAAGAGATTATCCCGCTCAGCCATGGCACCGGTTTCGCCGTCTCGCCCCGCCGGATCGTGACCAATGCCCACGTCGTGCAGGCAGCGGCAATGGATGATTCGCTGCGGATCGGGGTCGTTCCGGCGGAAGGCGACGAGGCGGTGTTCGGGCGGATCATCGCCGTCAGCCCGCGCAACGACCTGGCGCTGGTCGAACTCACCGGCTCGCTGCGCCTGCCACCGCTGACGATTGCCGGGAACGCTTCCCGTGACAGCGGTGATGCCATCGCGGTCGGCTATCCGATGAATGTCGACCGGGCACAAGGGCTGGAGATCGGCGACATCTTCCGCTCGCAGCCCCCGGTCAAAAGCCGCGGCGCGCTGGCCGGGTCCCGGCCGAGCCGCCAGTTCGACACCCTGCTCCACACCGCTGCAATCGCACGAGGCAATTCGGGCGGGCCGCTGCTGGACCCGTGCGGGCGGGTGCTTGGGGTCAACAGTTTCGGCGCGGAGGGCGACGCTTCCGATGCGGAGTTCTTCTTTGCGGTGTCGAACCGGGAACTGCTGCCGTTCCTGAAGGCCAACGGGGTAACAGCCCAGGTCAACGACCTGCCGTGCCGCAGCCTGTCCGAACTCGACGAGGCCGAGCAGGCCCGGCTGGCGCGAGAGGAGGCGGAATCGCGCCAGCAGCTTGACGCCAGCCGTGACGAGGTGCGCGAACGGCGTGACCGCGCCAGGCTGGAGGAAAGCGCAGCAATCCAGACAGAGCGCGAGAATACGATGGCGCTGGCTTTCCTGCTGGTGCTGGTCGCAGCAGGATCGGGAACACTCGCATGGCGGGCGAGGACGGCTGACCGGGAAACAGACCCCGGTGCCGAGCGGAGGATGATGGTGGCCGGCACGATCGCCGCGATTGCGGCAGTAACCGCTGCCGCGCTCTGGTTCACCCGCCCGGGCCTCGAGGAAGTGGACCGCCGGGTCGAGGCCCGCCTGGCCGCTCCGGACGCTGGCGAAAACCCTGCGGGATCTGCCAGCGCGCCGGAGGGTACCCTGCTCTGCACGCTCGACCTCGCCCGCAGCCGGGTGACCGGCGCGCCGGACCGGGAGCTGGAATTCGGCTGGAAGGATGACGGCTGCGTCAACGGGCGCACACAATATGGTCTTGCCGCAGGCGAATGGGCGCGGGTGTTCGTGCCGAATGACGATGATGCCGTATCAGTCAGCCGGTTCGACCCTGACGGCATGACCTACCGCACCGACCGCTACCTGCTCGGCCGCACGGCCATGAGCGCCGCACGCGAGGCCCGCAGCCAGTACGAACCGCCGTCCTGCGGCAGCGCGGGAGCGGCCGCCCGGCTGGGGGACCTGCAAGGTTCCGTCACCGCCCAGCTGCCCGATCAGCCCAATGAGCGGCTGGTCTATACCTGCACGGCGGCAGGCAACTGACCCGTCCGTCTGGCCAATCCAGGCCGCTGGCGTGCCCGGATCAAACGTTTCCTCACAGCACCGGCCAAGTCCGGGTTGCATCGCAGCATAGGCGGTGCTAGGCGCGCGCCTGCCTGCCGGGGAGACCTAAGGTCACCCATATCGGCCCGGGCACAGCATCGTTATTTTCCGGACCTAGAGGACGAGAGACGCGTGGAGATTTCCGCCGGTATTCAGGCTAGCCTGGCAGGGCGTTACGCCTCGGCCCTGTTCGATCTCGCGAGCGAGGCCGGGACGGTCACCGCTGTCGAATCGGACCTCGACACTCTGGCTGCGGCGCTGGCCGAATCGGCAGACCTGCGTGCTGCCACCACCAACCCGCAGCTTAGCCGTGCGGCACAGGGTGCAGCGGTGGGCGCGGTCGCCAAAACGCTCAAGCTGTCGGACCTCACCACCCGCTTCCTGGGTGTGCTGGCGAACAACCGCCGGCTCGGCGATC
>NCJP01000148.1 GCA_002278985.1 Erythrobacter sp. 34-65-8 | reverse complement strand
GAGCCCTGCTGGACCGCACAGCCCATCAGCACGTCGTCGATCTCGGCCCCTTCGAGCCCGGCGCGCTCGACCGCGGCCTTGATCGACCAGGCACCGAGCGTTGCGCCAGTGGTGTTGTTGAATGCGCCGCGGGCCGCCTTGGTCAGCGGAGTACGGGCGGTGGAGACGATGACTGCGTCACGCATTGTGATTTCCCTAAAGTCGTCATCCCAGCGGAAGCTGGGATCTTTCTCGGATATGTCCGATCTGGCGGACAGCGATCCCAGCTTTAGCTGGGACGACGGTTAAACGAAGAACTGCATGATCCATTCGGTGATCAGGGCGGGTTTGTCCTCGCCTTCGATCTCGATGGTGATCTCATGGGTCTGCTGCCACTGGCCGGGGCGCTTCTCGACCAGTTCGAGCAGCTTCCAGTGGCCGCGGATGCGCTTGCCCGAGCGGACCGGGGCGATGAAGCGCGTCTTGTTGCCGCCGTAGTTGACGCCCATCTTGACGCCTTCGGGCTTGGGCAGGTCGGAATTGGCGCTGAGGTAGGGGATCATCGACAGGGTCAGGAAGCCATGCGCGATGGTGCCGCCGAACGGCGTCATCTTGGCGGCTTCCTCGTTGATGTGGATGAACTGGTGGTCACCGGTCGCATCGGCGAACAGGTTGATCCGTTCCTGGCTCATCTCCACCCATTCACTGGTGCCGATGTGCTGGCCGACCTTGGTTGCGATTTCCTGCGGGGTCATGCGCCTCTCCTTTGTGCCGCGATTCTGCGTTTGTGCGGCGGCTTCATGGCGCATGATTGCAGCTAGCGCAACGCACCCGCCCCTGCCGCTACGGCTTTGCCGCCGGTCCGCACCCTGGCAACCGGCCGGCGCGGCAGGCGTGCGTCGCGCACCTGCGAATCATGGCGGCGGCAGTAAGTCCACAGCGCGATCTGCAATCCGGCGAGCATCATAATGAAGGGCTGGTAGGCAATGCCCTGGAACAGCGCACCGACCAGGTAGACGATCTGCGCCACCTGCAGCGCGCTGGCCAGTGGTGCCTGCCACTGCTCGCCATGGCCGCCGCGATTGCGCCAGCGCCGCCGCAGCCGCTCCATTTGCCAGACGCCGAGCGCCTGGAACCAGAGCCACATGATCAGGCCCGGCCAGCCCTGTTCGCCCAGCATCTCGAAGATGGCCGAATGATAGGCCCGCGCTTCATCGACCACTTCGCGATATTCGATCGAAACGGTATTTGCCCCGCTCTCTTCCTTGACCGGCATCTGATAGGCGAAGCGGTTGCCGCGGAAGGCATCGAATCCACCGCCGAAGGGATTTTCGAGCGAATATTCATAGGTCCATTGCCACACCGCCACGCGGGTCGAGGCGGACGAATCTTCCTTGTACCCGGCAATCAGCCCCATGCGCTCGTAATAGCTGGTGGGCAGGAACGGCAGCGCCACCATGACCATCACCGCGCCGCCCATCAGGAAGGTCAGCCTGCGTTTGACGTCCCGCAGCGAAACCAGCGCCAGCACGCCCATGCAGATCAGGCCGGTGCGCGCTTCGGTGCCGATCGGCACCAGCAGACAGGCGAAGATCAGCCCGTAGGCGAACGCCTTGACCCGCCAGTCGGGCGGGAACACCGTGCCGTGTTTGGTGAACCACAGGATCAGCGGGATGATCCCGACTGCCACGGTCGCCAGGGTCGAGCTTTCGTAGATGCCGCTGTTGTTGTTGACGAAAAAGCTGAGGCTTTCATAGCCGCCGCCGCCCAGCGCGGTTTTCATGCCGGTGGCGATGATGATTGCCCCGGCGGTCAGCACCATGGTCAGCGCCGCCGATTCGATCCGCAGTTTCGTGGTCAGGGCCAGCGGCAGGAATATTGCGAAGACCAGCGTCTTCCACACCCAGTCCCACTTGAACAGCGCGTCTGCCGGGAAGTCGGCGTTCATGGTGGTCCAGCCGCAATAGACCAGCAAGGCCAGCAGCAGCCCCTGGCGCAGGGTGAACTTGCTGCCGCGTTTGGGGTCGACCAGGATCCACCCGGCAAAGGCGGCGCAGAACGCAATCAGCGAAACCTGGAAGGCCGGGGTAATCGTCCAGCCGATCTTCTGGGGGGCGAGAATGTCGATGTAGAGATAGGTCAGCACCCACAGGTACGGGCGCCGCAAGCCTGCAAGCAGCATGAAGCAGATGAACAGGAACAGCGCGAGGTCAAGCATCGGCGCTGTCCTCTGCCGCCGCAGGCTGCTCGCGGTCGAGATCCGGCCGGCCGGACAGGCGGATTACCATCACCGCCAGCAGGCCATGGATCAGCGCGAGAGCGAAATAGTCGATCACGTGGTTCTGCCTGCGGGTTGAAGCCATCCGGCCAGCCGTTCGTGCCCCATGCACGCCAGGCCTTGCCGCCTGCTAGCAGGGGCAAGTTGACGGCGCGTTAAGCAAGGCGTGGCAGATGGTGGGTCCATGACCCGGATCCTTCACGTCCTCGACCATTCGCTGCCGCTGCACAGCGGCTACACCTTCCGCACCCGCGCGATCCTGAAGGCGCAGCAGGCCGCGGGACTGGAGGTCAGGGGGATCACCGGGCTTCGCCATGCCGCAGAGGGGCCTGCCTGCGAGACGGTGGAGGGGCTGACCTTCCACCGTACACCAGGCGAGCCTTCCGGTCCGGTCGGTCTGCGCGAATGGCGCGAGATCGCCCGGCTGGCCGATGCCATCGTGGCCCTGGCCGAAACCTGGCGGCCGGATGTTCTGCACGCCCATTCGCCTGCGCTGGGCGGCATGGCGGCCCTGCGCGCCGGCCGAAAGCTGGGGCTGCCGGTGGTCTATGAGATTCGCGCCTTCTGGGAAGACGCCGCCGTGGGCAACGGCACCGGGCAGGAAGGCTCGCTCAAATACCGGATGACCCGGGCGCTGGAAAATCGCGTCATTGCCGGGGCGGACGCGATGTTCACCATCTGCCACGGCCTGCGCGACGATCTGATCAGCCGCGGTTTCGATGGCGGGCGGATCGGGATCGCCCCCAACGGGGTTGACCTTTCACTGTTCGGCGAGCCGCCCTCGCGCGATTGCGCCCTCGCGCAGCAGCTGGGCTTCGGCGAGGAGTCGGTCATCGGCTTCATCGGCAGCTTCTACGATTACGAGGGGCTTGACGACCTGATTGCGGCCCTGCCCCTGCTGCGCGAGCAAGCCCCGGGCACCCGGTTGCTGCTGGTTGGCGGGGGGCCGATGGAACAGGCCCTGCAGGCGCAGGCAAGGCAGTCGCCCGCTTCGGCGGCCATCCATTTCACCGGACGCGTGCCGCACGCGGAGGTTGAACGGTATTACTCGCTGATCGACGTGCTCGCCTATCCGCGCAAGCGCAGCCGCCTGACCGACCTGGTTACCCCGCTCAAGCCGCTCGAGGCGATGGCGCAGCGCAGGGTGGTGGCCGCCAGCGACGTCGGCGGGCACCGCGAGCTGATCACCGACGGCGTGACCGGCACGCTGTTCCCGGCCGACGATCCGGAAGGTTGCGCAGCCGCGCTGGCTGGCCTGCTCCGGCGGCGCGAATCGTGGGACGCCATGCGCCAGCGGGCACAGCAGCACGTTGCCGACAACCATGACTGGTCACGCAACGTGCGTCGTTATCAAGACGTTTACCATCTCTTGCTAGGCCGGTCGTCCAATCGGCAAGTGTCCGCTGCCGCCTGAACAGGCAGCGATGCGCCCGAAATTGAACGGGGAATTGATATCGTGACCACCCAGAGGATGGCGAAACCGGCGGCCAAGGCCCCTGTCAGCGCCCACCCGCTGTTTCCGGTTATCGTGGCCTTGTGGTTTGCCGCTCTGCTCGGCGTGGGCACGATGGTGCTGCCGCAGACGCTGTTCGATGCGCTGGGCAGCGCCGCTGGTCTTGGCACGACAGGCCTCGGCTTCCGGTTCGGTATCGGCCTGGTGGCTGGACTGGGCGGTGCGGCGATCGGCCTGTTGATGGCGCGCATGGCCGTTGCCGGGCAAGGCACGGCAAAACCCCGGGCCGCCGCCACGCGCGGCTTGGCCGAAAAGACAGATCGCGCTGCCAAACGCCCGATTTCCGCGCTTGAGGAACTCGGCAGCGATGGCCTCGATGAACCGATTGCGACCGCGATGAACCGGCCGGGGTCCGAGCCCATGGCGGGCCGCCGCCGCGCCCTCGCGGTGACGGACGAGAGTGCTCCCAGCGAATACCTCACCCAGGCACCCTTGCCCGGTGGCGGCGATGTGCTCGATCTGATGGGGGTGCACGATCTGGCGGATGACCAGGTACTGGAACTCGGCCACTTCGAGGACGGCACCGAGCCGGCAGCATCACCCTTCATTCCCGTGCAGGAGCCGTTCGCCGCATCATTGGCGTTTCCTTCGGATCCGGCCATTACCGACGCGAGCAGTGCCGCTGCGGACAGTGCGTACGAGCCCTTTGGCGGTGCGCCCTTCGCCCGGCCTGCCGATGAAGTGCCGATGCCCGAAAAGCCGGCGCCGACCGCGCCACTGGCCGCAGGGCCGTTTGCCGCGCCCGACCTGCCGCGCCCGTTCTCGCCCCCGCCTGCTGCACGGGCGCCGTTCGCTGCTCCGGCTGCAGACCCTGCACCAGCGCCCGAGCCGGAGGTTGCGCCCCCGTTC